>NZ_JBGLYU010000022.1:0-93116 GCF_047304235.1 Variovorax sp. Varisp36 | reverse complement strand
GACCTCGGACTGCGCGTGCTCGATGGGCAACTCAACCCGGTACCGGTGGGCGTGGCAGGCGAGCTGTATGTCTCGGGTGCCGGGCTGGCGCGCGGCTACCTGAACCGCGAAGGCCTGACGGCTGAGCGCTTCATCGCAGGCGACGGCGGTGAGCGGCTTTATCGCACCGGCGACTTGGTGAAGTGGAACAACGAAGGCCAATTGGAGTACCTGGGCCGCATCGACCACCAGGTGAAGGTGCGGGGCTTCCGCATCGAGCTCGGGGAGATCGAGGCGCAGTTGCTGGCACAACGGGAGGTGCGAGAGGCGGTGGTCATCGCGAACGAGGGCCCGACGGGCACGCGGCTCGTGGGTTACGTGTCGGGGCAGGACATCGACACGGCACAGCTTCGGCAGAAGCTCGGCCAGGCGCTGCCCGACTACATGGTGCCCGCCGCGCTGGTGGTGCTCGACGCACTGCCGCTGAACGCCAACGGCAAGGTGGACCGCAAGGCCCTGCCGGCACCGGAGTTCACGAGCGAGCACGCCTACGAGGCGCCCGCGGGCGAGGTGGAAGAAAAGCTGGCCGCCATCTGGGCCGATGTGTTGGGCGTGCAGCGCGTGGGCCGCAACGACAACTTCTTCGAACTCGGCGGCCATTCGCTGCTGGCGCTGAGGCTGCTGGAGCGCATGCGCGCCCAGGGCTGGTCGACGCAGGTGCGCACGCTGTTCCAGCAGCCACAGCTCGGCGCATTCGCGCAGGCGCTGGTGCTGGAGCCTGCGCGGCAGGAGCTGTCCGTTCCTCCCAACGGCATTCCGGCGGATTGCCGGGCGATCCAGCCGGAGATGCTGACGCTGGCGACCCTGGATGCACGGCAGATCGCGCGCATCGAGGCGGCGGTGCCGGGCGGGGCCGCCAACATCCAGGACATCTATCCGCTGGTGCCGATGCAGGAGGGGATGCTCTTCCACCACCAACTGCAGGCCGAGGGCGACGCATACATCACGCTGAACCGCCTGAGTTTCGAAAGCCGCGGAAGGCTCGAGCATTTCGTCACCAGCTTCAACGAAGTGATCGCGCGCCACGACATCCTGCGAACGGCCGTGATGTGGGAAGACCTTCCCGAACCGATGCAGGTGGTGCATCGCAAGGCCGTGCTCGAACTCCAGTGGCTGGCCGATGCCGGGCCCGGCGGCGCGAGCGCTTCCGCGCGGCTCGATGCCCACGTCGACCCGGCGTGCTACCGCATCGACGTGCGCAAGGCACCGATGCTGAGGGCCATTGCGGCCCATGACGTGGACAACGGCCGCTGGCTCCTTCAGCTGGCGAACCATCACCTGGTGGTGGACCACACCACGCTGGAGCTGATCGTCGAGGAAATCGCGCTGATCCAGCAAGGGCGCAACGCCGGGCTGCCCGCGCCCGTACCGTTCCGCCACTTTGTCGGGCAGGCCAGGCTGGACTTGGGCCAGGCCGGGCACGAGGCCTTCTTCAGCCAGATGCTCGCCGATGTGGAGGAGCCGACGGCACCGTTCGGCCTGCTCGACGTGCAAGGCGACGGCACCCGGGTGCGGGAAGCCTCGCTCGCGCTGGATGCACGGCTCGCATCGCAGGTCAGGAGCCAGGCGCAGAGATGCGGCGTGAGCGCCGCGGCGCTGTTCCACATGGCCTGGGCGCTGGTGCTGGGCAAGACCACGGGCAGGGACGACGTGGTGTTCGGCACCGTGCTGTTCGGCCGCATGCAGGGCGGTGCGAATGCCGACCGGGCACTGGGCATGTTCATCAATACGCTGCCCGTGCGCATCCGGCTGGGAACGCAAAGCGTGCAGGCGTGCCTGCGCCAGACGCACGCGGCGCTCAGTGAACTGATGCATCACGAGTACGCCAGCCTGTCGCTGGCGCAGCGCTGCAGCGCACTGCCGCAGCGGATGCCGCTGTTCACGGCGCTGCTGAACTACCGCTACGGCGCGCAGCAGGGCAAGGAGAAAGAGAAGGGCCCGCTGTGGGAAGGCATGGAGGTCCTGGGCAGCAGGGAGCGCACCAACTACCCGATCGAGATGTCGGTGGACGACCTGGGCGAGGGCTTCCATCTGGTCGCGCAGATTCACGAGGCGGTGGATGCCGCTCGCGTGTGCGGCCTGATGGCCGCCGCCGTCGAGGCCGTCGTGCAGGGCCTGTCGGCGCAGCCCGAGCGGCCGGCCTGCGAACTCGAGGTGATGTCCGGCGACGAACGGCGCCAGCTTGCCGCATGGGGCGAAAACCCCATGCGGTATGCGCAGGACGAGCCGGTGCATCGGCTGATCGAGCGGCAGGCAGCGCTCAGGCCGGGCGCGACAGCGCTGGTCTTCGGTGACGAGGCGCTGAGCTATTCGGAGCTCGAGGCACGGGCCAATCGCCTGGCGCATTGCCTGATTGCCCTTGGCGTGAAGCCGGAGATGAAGGTGGGCATTGCGGTGGAGCGCTCCGTCGAGATGGTGGTCGGGGTCCTGGCGATCCTGAAGGCCGGCGGGGCGTACGTGCCGCTCGACCCGGAGTACCCCGTGGACCGCCTCGCCTACATGGTGGCCGACAGCGGCATCGGATTGCTGCTCACGCAAGACAACCTGAGAGCCCTGGTGCCGGGCGCCGAGGCGCTGCAGGTGGTGGCGCTGGACACGCTGGACACCGGCAGCCACTCCGATGCCGCCCCGCAGGTCGCGCTCGGAGGCGAGAACCTGGCCTACGTCATCTACACCTCCGGCTCCACGGGAAAGCCCAAGGGCGTGATGGTGCGGCACAGGTCGCTCAGCCACTTCATGCTGAGCATGAAGGAGGCGCCGGGCATGACGCAGGACGACGTGCTGGTCGCGGTCACCTCCCTGTCGTTCGACATCGCCGCGCTGGAGCTGTACCTGCCGCTGCTCAGCGGCGCGCGCCTCGTGCTGGCACCGAGGGATGTGGTGCGAAACGGAAGTGCGCTCGGCGAACTGATGGACGAGTGCGGTGCCACCGTGCTCCAGTCCACGCCCGCGGGCTGGCGGCTCTTGCGGGCCGCCGGATGGAACGGCGGCCAGGCCGCGAACTTCAAGGGCCTGTGCGGCGGCGAGGCGCTGCAGGAAGACCTTGCGCAAGACCTGCTGGCGCTCGGCGTCGAGCTCTGGAACATGTACGGCCCCACCGAAACCACGATCTGGTCGACGGCGGCCGCGGTTCGCGGCAGGCCCCGCATCGGCGGGCCGATCGCGGCCACGACACTGCACGTGCTGGACGGCTTCCTCAACCCGTCGCCCGTGGGCGTGCCGGGCGAGCTGTTCCTGGGCGGCATCGGCCTGGCGCGCGGCTATTTCCGGCGCGCGGGCCTGACGTCCGAGCGTTTCATCGCGGCGCAGGACGGCCGGCGGCTGTACCGCACGGGCGACCTGGTGAAGTGGAACCCCGAAGGTCAGCTGGAGTACCTGGGCCGCATCGACCACCAGGTGAAGGTGCGGGGCTTCCGCATCGAACTGGGCGAAATCGAGACGCAGTTGCTGGCGCAGCCCGAGGTTCGCGAGGCCGTGGTGGTGGCGCGCGAGAGCGCGGGCGGCGCATCGCTGGCCGCCTACATCGCACTGCAGGCAGGGCAGGTGGCAGATGCGGCGACGCTGCGCGACCGCCTCGCCGCGGCACTGCCCGACTACATGGTGCCGGCCGCCATCGTCGTGCTCGAGCGCCTGCCCCTGAACGGAAACGGCAAGATCGACCGCAAGGCGCTGCCGGGGATTGAGTTCGCGAGCGACCGGGCATACGAGGCACCCGAAGGCGCGGTGGAAGAGAAGCTGGCCGCGATCTGGGCCGAGGTGCTGGGCGTGCCGCGCGTGGGACGGCACGACAGTTTCTTCGAGCTCGGCGGGCATTCGCTGCTGGCGGCACAACTCGCGTCGAGGGCGCGCGTCGACGGCGGATTCGACCTGCCGCTGCGCAGGATATTCGAGCACCCGGTGCTTCGCGACCTCGCGAATGTCGCCCGGCAGACGCGGCACGAGAGCCCCTTGTCCGCTCGCGTGCCGGTGCTGCAACCCGTCGAGCGCGTGGCCGACATGAAGCTCTCGCCCGCGCAGCAGCGCCTGTGGCTGGTGAATCGGCTGTCGGATGCATCGGACGGCAAGCACGCGGCCTACAACATTTCGGCGGCACTGCGCTTGTCGGGCGCGCTCGATGTCGACCTGGTGCGCGCCACGCTCGACGCCGTCGTGCAACGGCACGAAGTGCTGCGCACCTGGTTTCCCGAGAACGACGATGGCGATCCCGTGGCGCGCATTGCGCCAGGAAGCGATCTCGTCGTTGCGCTGACGGATCTTTCGCACCTGCCGGCCGAATTGCAGGCGAGGGCGATGCGCGATGCGCTCGCCGCGCACGCGGGCACCGCGTTCGACCTGGCCACCCGCCCGGCCTTCGCGGCAGCCGTCCTGCGCCTGCAGCCCGAGGAACACGTGTTGATGCTGTGCGTGCACCACATCGTGTTCGACGGCTGGTCCGAAGCTGTCTTCATCCAGGACTTCATGGCCATATACGCGGCGCTGCGGGAAGGGCGCGACTCACCCCTTGCGCCGCTCGCGATCCAGTACGCCGACTACGCCGACTGGCATCACCGCAAGCTCGCGCAGAACCTTGCGCGGGACGCCGCGTTCTGGCGCAGCTACCTCGAGGCCGCACCCGCCCTGTCCACGCTCAGGCCCGATCACGCCCGGCCTCCCGTGGCGTCAGCGGCGGGCGACACGGTCGGCATCGAGATCGGGCACGAGCTCGCGCAAGCGCTGCGTGGCCTTGCGCGGGAGCAGAAGACCTCGCTGTACGTGCTGTTGCTGTCGGCCTTCCTGCTCGTGCTGCACCGGCAGGCCGCGTCGGACGACTTGGTGGTCGGCACCGACGTCGCAGGGCGCGACCATCCGGCGCTCGAAGAGCTGATCGGCTTCTTCGTCGGCGTCGTGCCGCTGCGTTCCCGGCTCGCGCCCGCGTTGCCTTTCGTGCAGTGGCTCTCGAGGGTCAAGGAGAGCACGCTGTCGGCCTTCGAACACCAGGACGTGCCCTTCGACCAGATCGTCGACCTGGTCGGCGCGCCCCGCAGCCGCCAGCACAGCCCGCTGGTGCAGGTGCTGTTCGTCATGCAGAACATGCCCGAGGGACGCTTCGAGATCCCCGGTGTGGTCATCGAGCCGATCCCGAGGCCCGGGACGACATCGAAGTTCGATCTCGCGGTGTTCGTGAGAGAGAACGAAAGCGGCCTGCGGGCCGAGTGGACCTTCGCCTCCAGCCTGTACCTGCGCGAGACCGTCGAGCGCGCATCCACGGCGTGGCGCGGTCTCCTGCGGCAGGTCGTCGCGGCACCCAACGGGATGCTGGAGGGCTTCGTCATTCCATCCAACACGGAAAGAAACACCATGCCGTCTACCTCGCCCGCGCCGGGCAAGCTGCAGAAGCTCAAGAAATTCACCGCCAAGGATCGCAACGTCCAGGTCGCACCGCGCTCGCCCGTGCGCACCTCATTCCTGTCGGACCAGCGGGCTTTCCCACTGGTCATCGAGGCCACGGGCAGCGACATCGACGCGGTGGCATGGGCCCGGGAGCAGGGCGCGTACATCGAGGCCAGCCTCGGCAAGCACGGCGGCATCCTGCTGCGCAATTTCGGCCTGCGCACGCCGCAGGAATTCGAGGCCTTCGCGGAAGTGATCGAACCCGAGCTCTACGGCGGCTACGGCGATCTTCCGAAGAAGGAGGGTGGGCGCAACACCTACCGTTCGACCCCGTACCCCGAGCGCCAGATGATCCTGTATCACAACGAGAGTTCGCACCTCGACCGCTGGCCGCGCAAGCAGTGGTTCTTCTGCGAGCTGCCTTCGCCCGTGGGCGGCGCCACGCCCATCGTCGATTGCCGCGAGATGCTGCGCCTCCTGCCGGCCGGCATGGTGGCCGAGTTCGAGCGCAAGGAGCTGATGTACGTGCGCACCTTCGTACCCCGGTTCGACGTGAGCTGGAAGGACTTCTTCAAGACCGAGAGCAAGGCCGAGGTCGAGACGCGCCTCGCGCTGGCCGGCACCGCCTGGCGCTGGCTGGACGAAGACACGCTGCAGACCCGCACCCGCTGCCCGGCGGTGATCACGCATCCCGTCACCGGCGAGCGCGTCTTCTTCAACCAGATCCAGCTGCACCATGCGAGCTGCCTGGAGGCGGACGTGCGCGAAGACCTGCTGGCCGTGGCCGGTGGCCTGGAGTACCTGCCGCGGCATGTGACCTACGGCGACGGCACGCCGATCGACGACGAGACCATGGCAGTGGTCGGCCGCGCCTACGAAGCGTGCGCCGTGCGCTTCGACTGGCGCCAGGGCGACGTGGTGATGCTCGACAACATGCTCGCGGCACACGCGAGGGACCCGTACGAGGGGCCGCGCAAGATCGTGGTCGCCATGGGTGCGATGTGCGACCGCACCGCGCTTGCGCAGGCTCCCGGGGCCGCTCGGAAACCCGCCGTGTTCGAGGGTTGAAGCCATGGCTGCCATTCTCGAAACCACGACTTCCTCGCTGCCGCTCAGTCCTGAGCAACGTGCCATCCGGGCGCAGCATGGGGAGCAGGCCGCTCCCGGCGCGCCCAAGCTCGTGCTGCAGGCCGACCTCGACGGCGAGCTCGACGCGACGCGCCTCGAGGCCGCGGCCCGCTCGATCGTGCAGGCCCATGTGGCCTTGCGCTCGGCGGTGTTGCAGGTTCCCGGCTTCCGGGGTCTCAGGCAACAGGCCCTGGATGCGGCGGCTGCGCTGCGCTGGCAAAGGATCGACCTTCGCGGCAATGCCGACATCGCGACCGCGCTGGCCGACTGGATCGCCGCGCGCACGCAGGAGCCGCTGGATGTCGCGAGCGGCGCGCCGCTGCGCGTCGGCATTGCCCGGCTCGGCGAAACACGGCACAAGCTCGTGCTGGTTGCCAGCGTGTTCGCCGCGGACAAGGGCAGCCTGCACGGCCTGCTGGATCAGATTGCAACGGCTTACCTCACGGGGCAGGCCGTCGATGCGGACGAGGTTTTCCAGTACACGCAGTTCGTCGAATGGCGCCAGGACCTCGACAGCGGCGAGGAGGCCGCCGACGGGCGCGGCTACTGGCAGGCCTGCATCGATCGCGCCGATGTGCTGCAGGCACCGCGCCTGAACACCCGGATGGACGGGGTACGCGAGGTCGCGTCGCCGGCACGCGCCAGCCTCTCTCTTCCTCTCGATGCGGCGCTTGCCGCCCGCACGCAGGAAGCGGCCGGGCAGCTCGGGTGCGGCACCGACCTGTTCCTGCAGGCCGTGTGGTGGCTGCTCGTGGCCCGGCTGACCGGCCACAGGCCTTTCGTCGCCGGCTGGCAGAACGATTGCCGGCACGACTACGAAGTGATGCGGGGAGCGGTGGGCGTCTTCGAGAAGATCCTGCCCGTGGTCGTGGACATCGCGCCCGACGAGCGCTTCTCCGACTGGATCGCACGCCTGGGCGAAACGCTCGAGGCGCACGCCGAGGCCCAGGAGTACTGGGCGATCGATGCGCCGCCGATCTCTGCGCACCTCGACGTGGGCTTCGGCTTCGACGAGATACCGGTGCGCTCGCACGGTGCCGTGGCCTGGCGCGTGGACACCGCGCCCGGTCCGCTGCCTTGTTTCGAACTGGCCATGCAGGTCGGCCGGGCCGGGCAGGCTTTCACGTTGTCCGTGCACGCGGATGTGTCGCGCTATTCGCCCCAGGCCGTGGAGCGGCTGCTGTGGCAGTACCAGACTTTGCTCGAGGATGCTGTGGCGCAGCCGCGCGCGCCGGTCGGCAGCCTCGCGCTGGTCTGTGAGCGCGAGCGTCAATTGCTGCTGCTGGCAGCGCGCGGTGCGGCGGCCGATTTCGGAAGCCTCACGCTGGCCGGGCAGGTCGCCCGCTGGGCGCGGACGACGCCGGACGCGCCCGCGCTGGAGGCTGGCGATGTGCTGCTGAGCTATCGCGAATTCGATGCGCGAATCAACCGGATGGCGCATTGGCTGCAGGCCCGGGGCGCCGCGGCTGGAACGCTGGTGGCGCTCAACCTTCCGCGATCGGCCGATCTGCTGGTGGCGATGCTGGCGAGCTGGCGCATCGGGGCGGGCTACCTGCCGCTGGACCCCGAGTGGCCCGCCGCGCGCCGCCAGGCCGTGCTGGAAGACGCCGTGCCGTCGCTCGTGCTCCATGCCGCAGGCGTGCCTTCGGCTGGCGATGCGCCGTGGCGGCAGGCATCGCTGGACGACATGAACCTCGACGGTGTTGCCGACAGCGCACCGGCATGCCAACCCGCGATGCAGGATCTGGCTTATGTGCTCTACACCTCGGGTTCGACGGGGACGCCCAAGGGCGTGGTGATCGGGCAGGGGCAGTTGCTCAACTACGTGGCTGCGGTGTCATCGGCCATGGACCTGGCTCGCTGCCGCCGCTGGGCGCTCACAAGCTCCGTCGTCGCGGACCTGGGCAACACCGCGCTCTTCGGTGCGTTCCACAACGGTGCCTGCCTCGTCGTGGCGAGAGCGGGCGACGTGAAGGATGCGCGCGCCTTCGCCGGCTTCATGCGCGAACGCCGGATCGACGCGCTCAAGATGGTGCCCTCCCACCTGGAGGCCCTGCTCGAGGACGAGGCGCCGAAGCTGCCCGGCACGCTGGTGCTGGGCGGCGAGGCTGCACCGCGCTCGCTCATCGAGCGCATCGTCAGGCTTGCACCGGATACCGCGATCTACAACCACTACGGCCCCACGGAAACGACGGTGGGCGTGATGGTGCACCGCGTATCGGCGGGCGAGGCCGCATCCCCGGTGCTGCCGCTGTCGCGCGTGCTGGCGAACAACCGCGTCCATGTGCTGGACGAAGCCTTGCGCATGGTGCCGAGCGGCGCGCTGGGGGCGGTGTATGTCGGCGGTGCGCAGCTGTGCCGCGGCTACCTGAACCGGGAGGTGGAAGGCGCTTTCGTGGCCGATCCATTCGAGCCGGGGCAAGAGCTCTACCGCACGGGCGACCTGGCCTGCGTGCTGCCCGAAGGCGGCATCCGCCTGGCGGGGCGGGCGGACGACCAGATCAAGATCCGGGGCTTTCGCGTCGAGCCGGCCGAGGTGGAGGCGGTGTTGCTGTCGCAGCCCGGCGTGCGACAGGCCGTGGTGCTGGCGGTACCGGGCGGTGGAGGCGACGCCGAACTCCGGGCCTTCGTCGTGGGTGACGGGGCGCTCGCGTCGGAGGCCGGCCGCTCGGCGCTGACGGGGCGGCTGGGCACGCTGCTGCCCGCACACATGGTGCCTGCGCGCTGTATCTTCGTCGCGGAGTTCGCGAGGCTGCCGAACGGAAAGATCGACCGGCAGTCGCTGCTGTCCGCGGCACGCAGCGATGACCGCAAGCCGGTGGCGGCGGCACCGCGCGACGCGCTCGAATCGGTGCTGGCCGAGTGCATGGCAAGCCTGCTCCAGCGCGACGCCATCGGCGTGGAAGACGACTTCTTCGAGCTGGGAGGGCACTCGCTGCTCGTGATCAAGCTTGTGGCGCGCATCCGCAAGCAGCTGCGGATCGACATCGCGCCGGGGCTGGTGTTCGACCATCCCAGCGTCGCCACGCTCGCAGCGGCGCTTCGCACGATGGAGAACGAAGGATCGTTTTCGGCATACAGGATGGAACAGTGATGAACAGCAGCAATGCGGCGCGGCGGATTTCAGCGGAGGACAGATGGGCGGATGACGACGGCGACGACGACGACGACGAAATCCTCCGCCGCGTGTCGGACGGCGACGAGGTGCCGTTGTCCCCTGCGCAGGAGCAGCTGTGGTTCCTGCAGCGCCTGGAGCCGGGGCTGACGGCCTACAACCTGCCGCGGACGTTCCGCCTGCACGGCCCGCTGGACGCGGATGCGCTCGAGCGCGCGTTCCAGGCCGTGATCGATCGCCACGGCATCCTGCGCACCCGCTTCTTCGAGAAAGACGGCGTTCCCATGCAGCAGATGGTGCGCGACGTGAGGTTCATGCTGCAGCGGTTCGATCTGTCCCTGGAGTCCGGGGCCGCGCGGCAGGCGCGTGTCGATGCGCTGACGGGCGAGACGGCCCTGCATGTGTTCGACCTGGACGCCGCGCCTGCATTGGTGGCCAGGCTGATCCGGCTGTCGGGCCAGGAGCATGTGCTGACGGTCTGCCTGCATCACATCGTGTCGGATGCGTGGTCCAACCCCATCCTCGCTGCGGACCTCACTTCGGCCTACCGCCTGGCATTGGCTGCGGGTGCGGCCGTGCGGCTGCCGGCCTTGCCGGCCCAGTACGCCGACTACGCGCTGTGGCAGCGCGAGCACCTGCAGGGCGAGGGCCTGGCGAAGCAACTGGACTACTGGAACACCCACCTGGGTGCCGATGTGCCACCGCTGGAGCTGCCGCTCGACGCGGCGCGCCCTGCGCGGCAGACCTTCGACGGTGCGGTGCATCGCTTCGCGCTGGAGCCGGCGCTGGCGGTGGCGTTGCAGAAGTTCTGCCGCACGGAGAAATGCACGCCCTTCGTGGCCCTGCTCGCGGCGTGGCAGATGCTGCTGGGCCGGTACGGCGGCCAGAACGACTTTGCCGTCGGCGTGGCCAATGCCGGCCGCCATCGCGACGAGGTGCGCGATCTGGTGGGGTTCTTCGTCACGACCCAGGTGTTCCGGGCGCGGCTCGAGCCGCGCGCGACGTTGCGCGAAATCTGCCGCCGGGTGCGGCGCGATTCGCTGTCCGCACTGGAGCATGCGGACCTTCCCCTCAATGCGCTGCTGGCCGGCCGGAACGAAAAGCGCGACGCGTCGCGCAACCCGTTGTTCCAGGCAATGTTCGGCGTGCAGATGAGCGACAGCGTTGCCGACCTCGCGTTCGGCGGCGTGCGCGCGGAGCAGATCGGGGGCGGCAACGCGAGCGCCAAGTTCGACCTGTCGCTGGATTTCTTCATCGAACCGACGCGTGCGTACGCGCAGATCGAATACAACACCGATCTTTTTGGGGAGGCCACCGTGGCGCGGCTGGCGGGCTGGTATGTGCGCCTGCTCGAGACGTTGACGGTCGATCCGGACCAGGTCTTTTCGGAGATCGATCTTTCGAGCGATGCGGAGCGTGTGCAACTGGCCTCGTGGGGTGCGTGCAGGCAGGCGGCCAAGGCGGGCGAGCCGATCCACCGGCTGATCGAACGGCAAGTGCGCGCGCGGCCCGAAGCACCCGCGCTGTGCTTCGGCGAGCAAACGCTGAGCTACGGCGAACTCAACACGCAGGCCAACCGCCTTGCACACCGGTTGATCGCCCTGGGCGTGAAGCCCGAGACGAAGGTGGGCATCGCGGTGGAGCGTTCCATCGAGATGGTGGTGGGCATCCTGGCGATCCTGAAGGCCGGCGGCGCCTACGTGCCGCTGGACCCGGAGTACCCCGCAGATCGGCTGACGTACATGGTCCGCGACAGCGGCATCGCGCTGCTGCTCACGCAGAGCCACCTGCAGATGCCGGGCACCGAGGTGCTGCATGTGCTGGCCCTGGACACGCTCGACCTGTCCGGCGAACCGTCGCACGATCCGCAGCTCGACCTGCACGGCGAGAACCTCGCCTACGTCATCTACACCTCCGGCTCCACCGGCCGTCCCAAGGGCGCACAGCTGTGCCACCGCAACGTGACACGGCTGCTCGATGCCACCGATGCCTGGTTCGGCTTCGGCCCCGAGGACGTGTGGACGATGTTCCACTCCTACGCCTTCGACTTCTCCGTGTGGGAGATCTTCGGGGCCCTGTGCACCGGGGGCAAGCTGGTGGTCGTGCCGTTCTGGGTCAGCCGCTCGCCCGAGGACTTCCTGCAGTTGTTGAGCAGGAAGCGCATCACGGTACTCAACCAGACGCCTTCGGCCTTCGGCCAGCTGACCAGCCTGCCGCAGGCCTACCAAGAGCATTTGTCCCTGCGCGTGGTGATCTTCGGCGGCGAAGCGCTCGACCCGCAGCGCCTGCGCCAGTGGATCGAGCACCATGGCGATGACAGCCCGCAACTGATCAACATGTACGGCATCACCGAGACCACGGTGCATGTGACCTACCGGCGGATCACCGCCGAGGACCTGGGCCTGCAGCGCAGTCCCGTGGGCATCGCCATCCCCGACCTGGGGATGCGCGTACTCGATGGGCAACTCAACCCGGTGCCGCTGGGCGTGGCGGGCGAGCTGTATGTCTCGGGCGCCGGGCTGGCGCGCGGCTACCTGAACAGGGCCGGACTGACATCGGAGCGCTTCATTGCGGCAGAAGGCGGACAGCGCCTGTACCGCACAGGCGACCTCGTGCGTTGGAGCGCGGAAGGCCAATTGGAGTACCTGGGCCGCATCGACCACCAGGTGAAGGTGCGGGGCTTCCGCATCGAGCTCGGGGAGATCGAGGCGCAGTTGCTGGCACAACGAGAGGTGCGAGAGGCGGTGGTCATCGCCAACGAAGGCCCGACGGGCACGCGGCTCGTGGGTTACGTGTCGGGGCACGACATCGACACGGCACAGCTTCGGCAGAAGCTAGGCCAGGCGCTGCCCGACTACATGGTGCCCGCCGCGCTGGTGGTGCTCGACGCACTGCCGCTGAACGCCAACGGCAAGGTGGACCGCAAGGCCCTGCCGGCACCGGAGTTCGGCCGTGTACAGACGTGCGACGAGCAGCCTCAGGAGGGCGCGCAGGGCGTGCTCGAAGCGGCACTGGCGGCGATCTGGGCTCAGGTGCTGGGTGTCCCGCGCGTGGGGCGCAACGACAACTTCTTCGAGCTCGGCGGCGATTCACTCGTCGCGCTCAGGCTGCTGGCCAGGATCAACAAGTCCCGTGTGCTGAGCGTGCAGATCTCCCTGCAGGATCTGCTCGAGAAGCAGACGATCGCCAGGTTGGTCGCGCAGCTGGACATGGGCGCGCCGCCGCAGCCTGTCCAGTTGCTGAACGCGTATGCCGGGCCGGCGGATGCGATGCCGCTCTTCTGCGTGCCGCCCGCGCTGCGCCATCCGATCGACTACCGGCCGATGGCGCGCCACCTGGAAGACTCGCGTGCCGTCTACGGTCTGAGCTACGCGGATGACGTCGCCGGGCTGGATTCCATCGAGCAGATGGCCCGGTACTACGCCGATGTCATCCGCAGGACGCAGCCGCAGGGGCCCGTGGGCATCGTCGGCTGGTCATTGGGCGCAGTTGTCGCGGTGCATGTCGCCAGCCTGCTGGAACAGCAGGGCGTGGACGTCGCCTTCCTCGGCATGGTCGACAGCTTTCTGCTGGACGAGAGCTTCGATCCGCACGGCTGGTACCAGGACTTCCGGGATTTCGTCCTGGACACCGCGAGCGGCGGCATGGGCCACGAGGCCGTCAACGCGATGCTCGACAGCTTCGAGCCGATCCGCTCGGGCTCCGACGAGACCGTGCGCGACGCCGTCGAGGAAATCGTGGCGGCGGCCGGCATGGGCATGAAGCCGGGCGACATCTTCCAGGGGATCGTCGCCACCCGGCGCATGAACGCGATCACGCAAAAGATCGCCGCATTCCCGCGCGTGAAAGTGGCGCCGCATTTTTGGTGGAAGAAGGGACGGGCGGTTGCGCAGAAGAACGCGCTCCTGTCGCAGTTCGGCGGCAAGGCACAGGTTTCGCTCGAGGTGAATGCCGACCATCAGGGCATCGTGCGCAACGCTGCGCTGCTGAGCCATCTGCATGCGGCCATGCGCGATGCGCAGGCGAGGGCCAGGGCCAGGGAGACGGCAGACGCGCGCCGATGATGGCGAGCGAAAGATGACGAAGCCTCCCCCGCTTTCACGCGGGGGAGAGGCATCGGATCAGAACTTGTACCGGGCGGTCAGGGTCGCCGTGCGGAGAGTGCCCTGGTAGCACTGTCCGTGGTAGCAGATCGAGTTGTACTGCTTGTTCGCCAGGTTGGAGATGTTGAGCGCGAAGCGCCACGGGCCGCGTTCGTAGTGCGCGGCCGCATCGAGGAGCGTCACGCCGCGTTCGTACGTGGTGTTGTGCTCGTCGTTCTGGCGCTTGCCGATGTAGCGCACGCCACCGCCGAACCCCAGGCCGTTGCCCATGGTGTAGTCGAGCCACACCGAGGCGGTCTGCTTGGGCACGAGCGGCGGGATCTTGCCGATTTCGTCCGCATCGGCGCTGTTGAGCACCTTCATGTCCAGCCAGGTGTAGGCGGCGGAGATGTTCAGGCCCGGTGCGAGCTCGCCCTTGGCTTCCAGCTCGAGGCCGCGGGAGCGCTGCTTGCCGATCTGGCGCCCCTCGGAGGTCGTCGGGTCGTAGGTGACCACGTTGGTCTTGCGCAGGTCGAAGACTGCCGCGGTATACGAGGTGCGCGAGCCCGCGGGCTGGAACTTGACGCCGACCTCGACCTGCTTGCCGCTGCTGGGCTTGAAGGGTTGGTTGTTCGCGTCGACGCCGCTGTTGGGCAGGAAGGACGTGGTGTAGCTCATGTAGGGAGCCCAGCCGTTGCCGAACAGGTAGCTGATGCCTGCCCGGCCACTGAACGCACTGTCCGATCGCCGGGTATGGCTCCTGGCCAGGTAGTTGTCGGTGAGCTGGCGCACTTCGTCGTGGCGGCCCCCGAGCGTGACGATCCAGTTGTCGCCGAACTTGATCTGGTCCTGGGCGTAGAAGCCGGTCTGGCGCGTCGATTGGGCCAGGTCGGTCATCGGGATGGTGGGCATCGCCACGGCCTGGCCGTAGACGGGCGCCCAGATGTCCAGGGTCGGCGCCGCGCCGCGGAAGCGCCGCTGCTTGCCTTTCTGGTCGCTGTAGTCGACGCCCAGCAGCACCGTGTGCTGGACGGAGCCGTACTGCAGCTTGCCCTGCACGCTGGTGTCCAGCGTGGCCAGGTCCACGGGGTCGTTCCAGGTCCTGGCAACGCGGGAGAGCGTGTGTCTGTCGTTTCCGAGCGAGCCGGCCCAGACTGCTCGCCTGTCCAGGGCGATCTGGCTGTAGCGGAAGTTCTGGCGCAGCGTCCAGGTGTCGTTCAGGGCCGTTTCGAAACGGTAGCCGATGGCGCTCTGCGACTGCTTGAGCCGGCCGAAGCTGTAGTCGCCCACCTTCACCGGATAGAGAACGTAGTCCTGGGTGAGGTAGTACGGGTCTTCGGCCGTGTTGTTCTTGAGAAACTCCCCGAAGACGGTCAGCGAGGTCGTCGAATTGGGTTGCCAGCGCACCGACGGCGCAATGTAGCTGCGTGTGCGGTTCAGCTTGCGGCCGTCGGGATACTTGTCCTGGTCGTTGCTGTCGAGGCCCACCCCGACCACGCGATAGCTCAGGTCGGTGTTGCCGATCCTGTCGCCGAGGTCGAATGCCAGTTGCTTGCGCTGGTAGCTGCCGTACTGCACTTCGATCTCGCGGATCCGCTCGCCGGTCGGCTGCTTGCTCACGCGGTTGACGATGCCACCGGCGTCTCCCTGGCCGAACACCATCGACGAAGGGCCGCGCAATACCTCCACGCGCTCCAGCGCGTAGGGCTCGGTCAGGTAGTAGGTGGGGCCGAACGCCGGCTGCGCGAGCCCGTCCCTGTAGACACCGTTGGAAGAGGTGCTGAAGCCCCGCAGCAGGATGTATTCCCAGCCGCGGTTGTCGGGGCCGTAGGTGTTCGTCGTGACGCCCGGCGTGTAGCGGATGGCCTCCATGACGTCCTGTACGCCGCGCGCATCCATTTCCTCGCGGCCGATGACGGAGATCGACTGCGGCACCTCGATGAGCGGCGTGTCGGTCTTGGTGGCCGTGCTGCTGCGGCGGGCCGCATAGCCGGAAACCGGGCCGGTGGGCGATTCCTCGGCGTTGGCCACCACCTGCACCGCAGGCAGGGTGCCCTGCGAGTTGGGAGCGTCGGCGGCGCGGCGGATGGCGAGGCCGCCGCTGGCGGTGCGCGTGGCTTCCAGTGAAGTGCCCGCGAGCATCTGGCGCAGGGCCTGGTCGACCGTGAGCTTGCCTTCCACGGCGTGCGAGCTGGTGCCTGCGACCACTTCGCCGGCGGCGAATACCTGCACGCCGGTCTGGCGCGAGAACTCGTTGAGCGCCGCGCCGAGCGCCTGCGATGGCACCTTCACCTCGAACACCTGTGCCGCGGCCTGGCCGGAAGCCTGTGCTGAAGCTACAGGGGCCCAGACGGTGAGAACGGAACCGAACGCCGCGGCAAGCGCGGCGTTCAGCAGATGTTGGCGAGGCAGGGGACGCATGGCAGAACAACTCCAGTTTTTTGAATTACGACGCATTCACATTCAGGTGCGGGGGCCGGCCCGATTTCCGGTCTCTGGCGCATCTATGAGTAAGACGTTCGAACTCATCAAACAGAGACACCATGTCCTAAGACTTTTTTCGCCGTCGCGGTCCGGCGACCCCGAGATTCAGGTCTGGACCGCCTCGGGTTCCGGCCTCAGGTGGAGCGGCGTGCCGGCCGGCGCGGCCAGCAGGGCGCTGCCGATTTCACCGGTACGCACCGATGTGACCGACAGCAGGGTATCGCTCAGGCCGTGCGAGTCCTCGCAGGCGCCCTGCAGGTAGATGGCCGGACGGAAGCCGGGCGCGGCCTGCACGCGGTAGTGGCGGTCGACCGTGTAGTCGCCGAGGTAGCCCGCCAGCGGCGCGAGCAGCGCCTTGTGGTGCTCGCGCACATAGCCGGTGGCGAGCACCACGGCGTCGTAGCGCACCGTGTGCTCGCGCTGGGCGTTCCGGTCCCACAGCACGAGGTGCACGCCCTGGCCGTCGGCCGTGGCGCTGCGGATGTCGTGCCGGCGCAGGAAGCGCAGGCGGTTGCCACCGGTCACTCGCTGCTGGTAGAAGGCCTTGTAGATCTGCTGGATCAACTCCAGGTCGGCCACCGCGTAGTTGGTGTGCCAGAACTCGTCGAGCAGCGCGGCGCGCTCTTCCTCCGAGCGGCTGAAGGTGTAGTCGGTGAACTCGGCGTTGAAGATCTCGTTCACGAAGGGGCTGTCGTCCGCCGGGCGGATCGAGCGGGCACGCGTGATGAGGTCGACCTGCGGCGCGCCGGGGCGGCCCTGCAGGTCCATGAAGATCTCGGCCGCGCTCTGTCCCGCGCCTACCACGGCGATGCGGCGCGCATCCGGCAGCTGCGCGATGTCCTGCAGGTAGCTGCTCGAATGGAAGACGCGCGGGTCGCTGCGCAGCGCGCGGAAGCCGTCGGGGATGTTCGCCGCGCCGCCGATGCCGACCACGAGGTTGCGCGCGAGCCGCTCGACCAGCTTGCCCGCGTGGTTGCGCGAGCGCACGCGCAGCAGCTCCACCTCGCCGCCCCTTTCCTCGGGCAGCACCTCGAACACTTCCTCGCCGTAGGCGCAGGCGTCCTCGAACTGTTCGGCGGCCCACGAGAGGTAGTCGTTGAACTCGTGCCGGCTGGGGAAGAAGCTCTTCAGGTTGACGAAGTCGGTCAGCCGGCCTTTCTCGTGCAGGTAGTTGATGAAGGTGAAGCGGCTGGTCGGGTTGCGCAGCGTCGCCAGGTCCTTCATGAAGGAGATCTGCATGTGCGCCTGGTCCAGCAGCATGTGCGGATGCCAGGCGAAGCTCAGCTGCTTTTCGATGAAGAGCGTGTCGAACGGCCGGCCGGCGTGGCGCTTTTCCTCGAGTGCGATGGCCAGGGCGACGTTGGACGGGCCGAACCCGATCCCGACCAGATCATGGACGTGTGACATTGAAATCAACTCCTGTGGTGGAGGGCGGTGTGAAAGAAGACAGGACGCTCGGCGGGCGCGCGATGTTCACGCGTCCACCGTCTCGGCCATCAGGGCCAGGCCCTGGTGGAGCGCGGGAAAGAGGCTGTGGTTGAAGTTGTTCCAGCGCAGCTCGAGGATGGTGTCCTCGGGGTCGATGTCGGTGCCCAGCACGTCGAAGATGACTTCGCCCGAGTCGATGCCGGTGTCCACGTAATGGAAGGAGGCGCCGGTCTTGCGCACCGGCTCGACCGCGACCGTCTCGCGCGTTTGCCAGTCGACCACCCGCTGGCCGCGGGCGCCATACAGCGCGTCCAGCGTGGCCCAGGCGCCGCGGCGCTCGAAGGGCGACTCCAGCCGCGTGATGCCCGGGTGGATGTTCACGATCCGGCGGAAGAACGGGCTTTCCGGCCGGGCCAGCCGGTCGAGGATCACCAGCAGGCCGTCGAGCACCACGAGGTCGGCCTCCAGCGCGTGCAGCCGTTCGAGCAGGCGCTGCTCGAACTCCTTCTTGCCGGCGGCGCGTTCGGCGGCCGCGTCCAGCGGCAGCCGCCGGTAGGTCGAGGGCACGTTGTGGAACATGTCGTTGACGCGGCGGCCCTGCACCTGCAGCTCGCCCGGGTGGATCCAGCGGCGGGCGGGATCGAAGCCGAAGCCGTACGCCTGCAGCACCTCGCGGTCGCGCGGCGAGCCCTCGTCGTCGTCGAACAACACGGCCTCCAGCGAGTAGGCATCGCCCAGCGGTGTGCGGTCGAGTGCCCCGGCCAGGTACTCCAGCGGCGACTTCATGTAGCGCTGCCCGCCCTTGTAGTCGATGTACTGGCCGGCCTGGTCGGCTGCCGCATTCCTCAGGGACATGATGTAGACGAGTCTTGCCTTGGACATGGTGATGCGCTCGGTAGTGGGTGGAAGAAGTGGGGGCGGGATGTCAGCGGTGCGCAGGCGACAGCGGGCAGGCGCCGCAATGGCCTTCGCGGGGCAGCAGGTGAAAAAGGCAGCACTGGCGGTGCAGCTTCACTGTCCGGTCGCGGCCTTCGAGGCGCACGCGGACTTCGCGCTGCGGGCCGGGCAGGGGATTGGTCCATGCCGGCCAGGCGGCGTCGTGCAGCAGCCGTTGCCTGTCGCGGGCGATCGGCGGCGATCCGCCGGTCAGCGCAAGCGCCTGCTCGAGCACCGGCTCGAGGTTGCGTGCCGCGTTGCCCCACAGGATCTTGGACGGAATGCCTGTCAGGTGGCACAGCGCCGAGAACAGCGGCTCCAGGTGCCGCCACAGCAGCGCCGAGTAGCGTTCCTCGGTGGTCGCGCCGCGCTGCGGCCGGCCCAGTTCGCGGATGTGGAAGCTCAGCGGCCGGGCGTGCGGGCCGAGGCGCACCCATACCTGCTCCGCGGCCACGGGAAAGCCATGCTGCAGCACGCTGGCGGCAGCCGCGACGGGTGGCAGCAGCATGCCGAGATAGGCCATGCTCCAGGACGACGCCACGGCGCGCAGGTCTTCGCCTTCGACCCCGAGGTGCGATGCGTGCAGGCGCAGCACGTGGCCCAGCAGCCCGTGCGAGCGCACCAGATCGACGACGTGCAGCGCGCCCGCGGGCGGCTGCGGCGCGCACTGCAATGCCTCGCCGTGCGGCGCCAGGTCGCCCTGGAACAAGGGCTCCAGCAGGGCGATCATGGGGCCGTCGGGCAGGAGGGGGCACCGGCGGTGCGGCGTTTTGCAGGGCGCATGAAGCTAGGACGGTTGGGCGGCGCAGGTGTTCATGCGCACCGTGTTCGAACTGCTGCGTGAACATTTGCGCGGGCCGCCCGTCAAGTGGGGTACAGGCAGTCCGCTGCCGTCCGCAGCTCTGCCGGCGCGGCGGGCCGCCATTACGTTCGCGTCCGGCGGCAAGGCTTGTCCGCGCCGCCGGGCCCCAGTCGCCCGAGGGCGGAAAGAGTTCTTGCATGACAACAGCCCCTGGTTCCGACGGCGAGTTCGCACGCCTGCTCAAGCCGTTCCTGCCGTGGATGCTGCTGTCGGCGGTCACCGGCATCGGCGCGGGCGCGGCCACGGTCGCGCTGCTGGGCACCATCAACCAGGTGCTCAACCGGCAGGGCGGCCTCTCTGGCGGCCTGCTGCTGACCTTCATCGGGCTGTGCGCGGCGGCGCTGTTCGGGCGCATGGTGTCCGATGTCTCGACCAACTTCGTCGGCCAGCGGGTGGTCGCGCTGGTCCGCAAGAGCCTGGCGCAGAAGATTCTCTCGGCGCCCATCGATGCCCTGGAGCGCTACCGCACCCACCGGCTGATGCCGGTGCTGTCGCAGGACGTGGACATGGTCAGCGACGTGGCGTTCGCGCTCGCCGCCACGCTGATCGCCTGCGTCACGGCACTCGGCTGCCTGGCCTACCTGGCCTACCTGTCGCTGCCGCTGTTCGGCGTGCTGGTGGTGGCGCTGGCGATCGGTGCGATGGTGCAGGCCATGGCGCAGATCCGCGGCGTGAACGGCTTCTGGAAGGCGCGCGAGCATGAAGACCAGCTGCACAAGGCCTATCGCGCGATCAGCGAGGGCGCCAAGGAGCTGCGCATGCACCGCGCGCGCCGCCAGCGCATGTTCGGCGGGCAGATCGAGCGCATCGTCGACAACATCCGCGCGGTCAACGGGCGCGCGATCAACACCTTCGTCATGGCCACCGCATTCGGCTCGGGCCTGTTCTTCCTGCTGATTGCGCTGATTCTGGGCTGGGCCTCATTCCGGCCGACCGAGCCCGCGGTGCTCAGCGGCTTCGTGCTGGTGCTGCTGTTCCTCAAGGGGCCGATGGACCAGATCGCGGGCGCGCTGCCTGCCGTGGGGCGCGCGCGGGTCGCGTTCCGGCGCATTGCCGACCTGTCGGCGCGCTTTGCCACGCCGGAGCCGCACCTGCACGTCGGCCGCACCGGCAGCGAGCTGAAATTCGAACACGAGATCGTGCTGCGCGGCGTGCGCTACGCGTTCGATGCGCCCGAGGGCGGCGAGGCCTTCGCGCTGGGGCCGATCGACCTGCGGCTTTGCCGCGGCGAGATGGTGTTCGTGGTGGGCGACAACGGCTCCGGCAAGACCACGCTCGTCAAGCTGCTGCTGGGCCTGTACGCGCCGCACGAGGGCCACGTGGCGATCGACGGTGCCGCGGTGGACGCCGAGCGCCGCGACGACTACCGCCAGCTCTTCACCACCGTGTTCTCCGACTTCTACTTGTTCGAGGACCTGGCCGCCGGCGAGGGCGAGGCGCACGGCGAAGCCAGCATGCAGGTGCTGCCGCAGCGCGCGTTGCCCTACCTGGAGCGCCTGGAGATCGCCCACAAGGTGAGCCTGAAGGACGGCGCCTTCACCACCACCGACCTGTCGACCGGCCAGCGCAAGCGGCTCGCGCTGGTGCACGCCTACCTGGAAGGGCGGCCGGTGCTGGTGTTCGACGAATGGGCCGCCGACCAGGACCCGACCTTCCGCCACCTGTTCTATACCGAGCTGCTGCCCGAGCTGCGCGCCAAGGGGCACCTGCTGGTCGTGATCTCGCACGACGATCGCTACTTCCACCTGGCCGACCGCGTGATCACCATGCGCGCGGGCCGCATCGCGGACGACCGGCCTCGCGTCCACCTGGAGAGCCTTGCCGCATGAGCTCCCGTGGGCAAAGCGCTCGGCGGTGCCCGGGGCGTGGGCCGGTGGGCGTTGGCTTTTCGTCAGCGCGCCAGCAGCGCCACGCTCCCGTCGGGGCGGGGCGCGACCGTGAGCGGCAGGATCGTCGGCAGCGCGGCCATCAGCCCTTCGGAGTCGTTGACGCGGAAGCGGCCGGACAGCCGCATCGCATCGATGCGCGGACTGTCGCTGACGATGGGCCGCGTGCGGTAGCTGTTGACCGCGGCCAGGGCATCGCCAAGCGGCGTGTTCTCGAACACCAGCCAGCCATCGCGCCACGCGGACAGTGCGGCCGTGTCGGCCTGCTGCACGCGGCCGGCCTGGCCGTCGGCGATCTCGACGCGGTCGCCCGCATACAGGTCGATCGCCGCGCCTTCGGTCCCGGCGAACCTGGGGTGCGGCGCGACACCTACGCGCACGTGGCCGTGCTCCACGCCTATGGTGATCGGCCCGCCGCGGTCGCGTACGGTGAACGCGGTGCCGACCACCTCGATGACGGCGGCGCGCGTTTGCACGTGCAGTGGGCGGTCCTTGTCGGGCGCGACCTCGAAGCGCACCTCGCCGCGAGCCATGTCGATGAGGCGGCGGTTGCGGTACAGGGTGACCTCGACGGAGCTCTGCGGCGCGAGGTCGAGCCGGCTGCCCGGCACGCCGCGGATGCCGTCCGCGAGCGTCACCTTCAGCATCTGCGCGGTGGCTGTCCGGTAGGTGGCGAGGGACACCGGCTGCTGCCAGTACCACTGCACGCCGCGCCCCGCGACGAGGCCGGTGCCCAGCAGGGCCGCCACCGAGAGCAGCATTTTGCGGCGTTGCTGGCGGTGCGGTGACTTCGCCGCGGCTCCCGCATGGGCCATCAACGTGCCGCCGGGCTCTTCGAAATGCGCGCGCAGGCCGTTCGCCATGCCGCCGAGTGCGTCCCAGCGCTGGCGCGCTTCCTGGACGGCCGCGGCATGCTCCGCCGATTTGCCGCGCCATTGATGGAGTGCCAGGCGGGCGCTGCCGGCGGCCTCGCCGGGCGCCATTTCGCCTTCCACGATCAGCGCCAGCGCGCGCTCGATCAGCCTTTCGCGCGGAGCGCTCGCCGCAACGATGCCGTTCACGAGAAGTCTTCGGCCAATGCGGCGTCGAAGCCGGGGCGGTTCATCAAGACCTGGGGTTCGATCAGCTCGGAGCGCAGTTCTGCGAACACGCGCGAGCAGTCGATGGTGGCGCGCAACAGGTGCTTGGCCACGGCCATCTCGGTGATGTTGAGCCGCTGCGCGATCTCGGCGCGCGTGTGGCCGTAGGCGCGAAAGAGCAGGAACACCTCGCGGCGGCGCGGCGGCAGCTTTTCCATGGTTTCGACCACCCGCGTCAGCACCCGTTGCTGGGCGACGACGTATTCGCTGGACTGCACTGTCCGGTGCATGCCGGCGTCTGCATGCGAACCGGCCCAGTCCTGCGCCACCTTGCGACGCCGCGCGTCATCGACGCACAGGTTGCGCGCCACGCGAAAGAGCAGGGCGCGAGGCGATTCGATGCCACCGTTGTCCTTGATGTCGTCCGGCGCCGCATCGATGCGGGCGACTCCGCGCGACTTCGTGGCCTGTGCGTACACCCGCTCGAAACTCGACTGCGCGATGTCGGCCGCGTAGTGAGGGTCTCTCAGGTCGCGAGTGAGCTGTCGGCGCAGGTCCGCATAGTGAGCTACAAGTTCCTGGACGAGGTCGCGCATCCGGCCGCCTTCTCGCAAGCATCGACAATGGCCCCGGAACCGGCCGCTGGTCATGCCCGCAAGATCGCCGCCTCCTGTAAGGAACGACGAACTGGCGATGCCGGTGCTGCGCTTCGGTGATCCCGGGGGAGGGAGTTAATAAGAATTATTCTTATTGAGTGTATCACCGAGTTGCCGGCTCCGGCCTCGCGAACTAGACCCGGATCACCCGCCCCGGGTTCAGGATGTTCTTGGGATCGAGCCCGCGCTTGATCGCCCGCATCATCTCCAGCGCCACCGGCGACTTGTGCTTTTCCAGCTTGTCGACCTTGAGCGAGCCCACGCCATGCTCGGCCGAGAACGAGCCGCCGAACTTCTCGACCGCGTCGTACACCAGCGTGTTGATGCGCTCTTCCTCGTTCTTCAGGAAGGCCTTGGTGTCGATGTTCTCCGGCGCCTGCACGTTGTAGTGCAGGTTGCCGTCGCCCAGGTGGCCGAAGTTCACCAGCCGCACGCCGGCGATCTCGCGCGCCAGCAGCGCATCGGTCTCTGCCACGAACGCGGGGATGCGTGACACGGGAATGGAAATGTCGTGCTTGATGTTCAGGCCTTCCTCGGCCTGTGCGAGCGGAATGCTCTCGCGGATGTGCCAGAGCTGGTGCGCTTGCGTGAGGTTCTCGGCCACTACTGCGTCGGTCACGCAGCCGTCTTCGAACGCGGTTTCGAGCAGCGCTTCGAAGCGGGCGCGTGCGTGGTCCTCGGATTCGCTGTCGGAGTTTTCCAGCAGCACGCAGTACGGCACGGCATCGTCCTTGATGAACGGCACGCGCAGCTGCGGCATGTGCTTGTCGACCAGGCTCAGCGCAAACTTGCCCATCACCTCGAAGCCCGTGAGGCCCGGGCCCAGGTGCTTGTGCGCGAGGCCCAGCAAGGTGACCGCGTGGTCGAGCGAGGGCACCGCGGCCCAGGCCGTGAGCTGCGCGGCAGGCAGCGGGTAGAGCTTCATGGTCGCGGCGGTGATGATGCCGAGCGTGCCTTCGCTGCCGATGAAGAGGTCGCGAAGGTCGTAGCCGGTGTTGTCCTTGCGCAGGCCGCTGGTGCCTTCCCAGATCTCGCCCTGCGGCGTGACCACTTCGAGGCCCAGGCACAGCTCGCGCGTGTTGCCGTAGCGAACCACCTGCGTGCCGCCTGCATTGGTCGCGAGGTTGCCGCCGATGGTGCAGCTGCCTTCGGCCGCCAGGCTCAGCGGGAACAGGTAGCCCTGCTTTTCGGCGGTTTCCTGCAGCGTCTGCAGGATGCAGCCGGCTTCGACGGTCATCGTAAGGTTGGCCGCGTCGATCGCGCGGATCGTGTTCAGCCGCTGCAGGCTCAGCACCACCTGCGTGCCGCTCTCGTCCGGAATGGAGCCGACCGCGAGGCCGGTGTTGCCGCCCTGTGGAATGACCGCAGTGCCGGCCGCGGCGCAGGCCTTCACCACGTCGGCCACCTGCTGTGCATTGGCCGGCCGCACCACGGCCAGCGACTTGCCGCGCGCGCGCTTGCGCCAGTCCTGCTCGTAGGCGGTGAGGTCGCCCTCGTTCAGCACGTGGGGTGCGCCGACGATGGCGCGCAGTTGCTCGATCAGGGGCGTGGCAGTGGTCATTGGGCGGAGGTCTCCAGTGGACGGGCAGCAGCTTTGGCGTGGCGCAAGCGCAGCCGCACATGCCAGGCGCAGGCCGCGAAGAGCACGAGGCACAGCAGCACCTCGACCAGCGCGAGCACTTGCCCCACGCCGTTGATGTCGCTCCAGGCGCGCACCACGCCCTCGGTGAAATAGAGCCAGACCATCAGGCTGACCCAGCGGTAGGTGTACATGCGGTTCTTCCACAGGCCTGCGAGCGGAATGACGAGCGGCAGCACCTTCAGTGCCAGCAGCGAGCCGCCTGGGCGCAGCGGCGCCAGCCACAGCTCCCATGCGAGGCCCAGCACGATGAGGCCGACGAGGCTGCCCACGGCGGCCCAGCGGGTGGCGCGAACGGAGGAGGGCGGGAGCGGCGGCGGTTTGGCGTTCATGAGCGGGATACCGCGGAACCGGCTTTGCCGGGCCGCTGGTATCGCCCCCGGTGAGGGGGTTGGCGCAGCGACACGAAGTGCGCGGAGACTGGGGGAGAGTTCAACTCCTATGATAGCCGCCATGAATCGCAGGCAACTCTGGAGGGATCTTTCGCGCTTTCCGTGGGGCAACACCGCAGCGGTGCTGGGCGAGCGTTTTCGCGAAGACCGGCTCGGCCTCACGGCCAGCAGCCTGACCTTCACGACCACCATCGCGATGGTGCCGTTCTTCACGGTGGCGCTGGCGCTGTTCACCGTCTTCCCGATGTTCGCGAAGATGCAGGGCCGGCTGCAGCGCTGGCTCATCGAGAGCCTGATTCCCGACAACATCGCGCGGCAGGTGCTGGGCTACCTGAACCAGTTCTCGAGCAAGGCCGGCGGCCTGGGCATCGCGGGCCTGGTCGTGCTGCTGATCACCGCCATCGCGCTGATCCTCACGATCGACAAGACACTCAACAACATCTGGCGCGTGCGCTCGCCGCGGCCGTTCGCGCAGCGGGTGCTCATCTACTGGGCGGCCATCACGCTGGGGCCGATCATCCTCGCAGTGAGCCTGTCGACCACCTCGTACGTGGTCTCGGCCACCAGCGGCGTGGTGGGACGCGGCATGGTCAAGCTGTTCTTCGACACCTTCGAATTCATGCTGCTGGCGGTCGGCATGGCCTCGCTGTACCACTACGTGCCCAACACCAACGTGCGCTGGTCGCATGCATGGGCCGGCGGCATCTTCGTGGCGGCCGCCATCGAGATCGCCAAGCGCGTGCTGGGCTACTACCTGAGCCTCGTGCCCACGTATTCGGTGCTGTACGGGGCCTTCGCCACGGTGCCGATCCTGCTCGTGTGGATCTACGTGGCCTGGGTGATCGTGCTGCTCGGGGCGGTCATCGCGGCCTACCTGCCGAGCCTGCTGACCGGCGTGGCGCGGCGCGGCGGCGCCGCGGGCTGGCCGCTGCAGCTGGCCATGGAAACGCTGCAGCACCTGGCCCGCGCGCAGGCCATGCCGGCCAAGGGCATGGGCGCGAGCGAACTGGTCACGCGCATGCGCGTCGATGCGCTGCAACTGGCGCCGGTGCTCGAAACACTGGTGGCGCTCGACTGGATCGCGCCGCTCGCCGAAGAGCCCGCCAACGAAGACCCGCGCTATGTGCTGCTCGCGGACCCCTCGACGCCGGTCGAGCCGCTGCTGAAGGAACTGCTGATGCCGCAGGCCGAGCCGCTCGAAGACCTCTGGCAGAAAGGTCCGCTGCGCTCCCTGAGGCTGGGGGACGTGCTGTTGATCTAGTGGCGTTCCGGATTGATCCGGGAACACCGTGGAACCGGCTTTGCTCCCTGCAAGGAGGTTAGATAATTTTTACCCGCCCCAGCCAGATGTCCCGGTACATGGCCCAGTCGCCCATGAACGAATAGAGCGGCCGCTTGAACGAGGCCGGCTTGTTCTTCTCGAACCCGAAGTGCCCGACCCAGGCGAAGCCATAGCCCGCCACGAGCCCGGCCAGCAGCCACAGCGGGTTGAGCGTGAGCACCAGCGCCACAAGGCAAAGCAGCGACAAGGTCGAGCCCGCGAAATGCAGGCGCCGGCAGGTGAGGTTGGCGTGCTCGCTCAGGTAGAAGGGATAGAACTCCGCAAAGCTCTTGAATTGGCGCGGATCGACGGCAGATCCGGTGGCAGCCGAGGTGTTCATCATGCGACTCTCCTGTGCCCCCGAACCCCGGCGAGTCCCGTGGGCGAGGGCTTTGTCCATAATAGCCACGACCTCCCGGCCGTACCACCCCGGCCTTCCGATCACACCACCGACGCATCAGCCTTGAGCGCCCTTCCAAGCAACCCCGAATCCGCCGAGCCGGCCAGCGATGCGCCGTGGGTCGTGTGCCTGTGCGCCGAATGGTGCGGCACCTGCCGCGACTATCGGCCGCTGCTCGAACAGGTGGCGCGCGCGCATCCGCAGTTCCGCTTTGCGTGGGTCGACATCGAGGATCACGCCGACATCGCCGATGCCTTCGACGTCGAGACCTTCCCGACCCTGCTGGTCGCGGGTGCCGACGGCACGCGCTTTCTCGGCCCGCTGCTGCCGCATGCCGAGACGCTGTCGCGCATGCTCTCCGCGCTGCAGCCGCCGAAGCCCTCGAGCCTCGACGTCGACCTGCTGCTCGCCGTGCTGAACAAGAAGCCGGCCGTCTTCTCGGTCTGACCGGAGCCTGCCATGAAAGTCCTGATCTTCGGCGCCACCGGCATGGTGGGGCAGGGCGTGCTGCGCGAGTGCCTGCTCGCGGCGGACGTGGAAAGCGTCGTCGCGGTCGGCCGCAACCCCACGGGGCAGCAGAACCCGAAGCTGCGCGACCTGGTCCACAAGGACATGTACGACTACGGCGACATCGAGCCGCAGCTGCAGGGCTTCGATGCCTGCTTCTTCTGCCTCGGCGTGTCGTCGGTGGGCATGAAGGAGCCCGAGTACAAGCGCATCACCTACGACCTGACGCTGGCGGCAGCCACCGTGCTCGCGCGGCTCAACCCGGGCATGACCTTCACCTACGTGACGGGCGCGGGCACCGACAGCAGCGAGCGCGGCAGCAGCATGTGGGCGCGCGTGAAGGGCGCGACCGAGAACGCGCTGCTGCGCCTGCCGTTCGAGGCGGCCTACATGTTCCGCCCCGGCATGATCCAGCCGATGCATGGCGTGCGCTCCAAGACGCCGCTCTACGATGCCGCCATCTTCGTGCTCAAGCCCGTGCTCGGGCTGGCCTATCGCCTGTGGCCGAACCGGGTGACGACCACCGAGAAGGTCGGCCGCGCGATGCTGGCCGTGGCGCGCAACGGCGCACCGAAGGTGCTGCTCGACCCGGCGGACATCAACGCGCTCGGTTGAGCTTCTTCTTCAGGCGGCGGCCCGCGCGCGGCCGAGCTTGCGCCGGCCCGCGCTGGTGATCGCGCCTACCAGGTGCTCGACGAAGTCCTGCGCCAGCGTCGGCAGCGTGCGGCCTTCGAGCGCCAGCACCTGCAATTGCCGCTGCTGTAGCGGCGCTTCCGCGAAGGGCCGGGCTACCACGGTGCCCGCGTCGATCAGGTGCATCACCGTGAGATGGCCCGAAAGCATCACGTCGGGCGTGCGCAGCAGGGGCAGCAGCACCGAGGAAAAATTGCTCACGAAGATCGCGTGGTACTGCAGCCCCTGCAGGCTGCAGGCCTGGTCGAACAGCTGGCGCGCGGTCACGCCCTTGTCGCCCACGGCCAGCGGGTAGCGCACCGCATCGGCCACCGACACCACGCGCTGCCGCGCGAGCGGATGGTCGGGCCGCAGCACGGCATACACGGGCGCGGTGGCCGAGTGCTCGATCTTCAGGCCCGGCTCCGGGGCGACTACGTATTTGAGCGCGATGTCGGTCTCACCGCGCGCCAGCAGCGCGCTCACGCCGTCGGGCGAGCCCACGTGCAGCTCGAGCTGGCAGCCCGGGTGCGCCGACTCGAAGCTGCGCATCACCAGCGGCATGAAGTGCCCCGCGAAGCCTTCGGTGCAGGCCATGCGGATGCGTCGCGCGCTCTGGCCGCCGAGGTCGCGTACCTGTTCGACGACCTGCTCGATGTCGAGCTGCGCATTGCGCAGATGCGCCGCCAGGCGCTCGCCGGCGGCGGTCAGTGCCATGCCGCGCGCATGCCGCTCGAACAGCGGTGTGCCCAGGCTGTCTTCGAGCTTGGCGATCTGCCGGCTCACCGCCGACGATGCAACGAAAAGCCGCGTTGCGGCCTGATTGACCGAGCCGCTGCGCGCCACTTCGAGGAAGTGGCGCATCGGGATGCTGAGAAGCGGGAGCGTCATGGCGGCGTGTGGAGTATTGCCTTCAAGGCAATGGTAGCTTGCCAAAACGATGCTGGAAGCATTGGCCCGCAGGCCTTGTACTTGCGGCACCCGATGGACAGACAAGGAACCCCTTCATGCAACGCACAGACAGCCTGGCCGCTGCCGCCGCCTACTTCGACGCGGGCGGCTTCTTCGCCGACCTCCAGCGCCGCGTCGCCTTCCGCACCGAAAGCGACACCGGCGCCGCCACGCCCGCGCTGGAGGCCTACCTGCGCGAGGAACTGGTGTCGCCGCTTGCGGCGCTGGGCTTCGCCTGCGAGGTGATCGCCAATCCGGTGCCCGGCGGCGGGCCCTTCCTCATCGCGCGCCGTATCGAGGACCCGGCCCTGCCCACGGTGATGACCTACGGCCACGGCGATGTGGTCAGCGGGCAGGACGCGCAGTGGGAAGAAGGCCTGGCGCCGTGGGCGCTCACGGTGCGCGGCGAGCGCTGGTACGGGCGCGGCACGGCCGACAACAAGGGCCAGCACAGCATCAACCTCGGTGGCCTGGCTGCAGCGCTGGAGGTCCGCGGCGGCCGCCTGGGCTACAACGTGACCTGGCTGGTCGAGATGGGCGAGGAGGCCGCTTCGCCCGGCCTGCATGCGGTGTGCGAGCAGCAGCGCGACAAGCTGCGCGCCGACCTGTTCATCGCCAGCGACGGCCCGCGCGTGAGCGCGCAGCGGCCCACGCTCTTCCTCGGCTCGCGCGGCGCGGTCAACTTCAGCCTGCGGCTGCGCGCCCGGCCGCGCGGCTACCACTCGGGCAACTGGGGCGGCGTGCTGGTCAATCCGGGCACGGTCATCAGCCATGCGGTGGCCTCGCTGGTGGATGCGCGCGGACGCATCCTCGTCGAGGCGCTGCGTCCGCCGCCGGTGACGCAGGCGGTGCGCGACGCGCTGGCCAGCATCGCCATCGGCGGCGGCGCGGACGATCCTGAGGTCGACGAGGGCTGGGGCGAACCCGGCCTGAGCCCGGCGGAGCGGCTGGTGGCCTGGAACACCATCGAGGTGCTGGCGCTCGGCGCGGGTTCGCCGCAGCGGCCCGTCAACGCGATTCCCTCCGAGGCCGTGGCGCACTGCCAGCTGCGCTTCGTGGTCGGCACGCCGTGGCAGGACCTGCAGAAGATCGTTCGCGCGCACCTCGATGCGCACGGCTTCGACCAGGTCGAGGTGGAGGTCACGCTGACCGGCGCGGCGACGCGGCTCGACGTGGAGAACCCCTGGGTGGGTTGGGCGCGCAAGTCCATCGAGGAAAGCAGCGGCCGGCGGCTCGACCTGCTGCCCAACCTCGCCGGCTCGCTGCCCAACGACGTCTTCGCCGACCTGCTGGGGCTGCCCACGCTGTGGGTGCCGCACTCGTACCCGGCCTGCGCGCAGCACGCGCCCAACGAGCACCTGCTCGCGCCGCTGGCGCGCGAGGGCCTGCAGATCATGGCCGGCCTCTACTGGGACCTGGGCGAGCCGGGCCTCGCGCCGTGGGCTGCCGGTCGGCTTTCGCAATCCGCTTCCACTCTCTCCTGACACGCACCATGGACAACGCCGTCTCCCGTCGCCGCTTCGGCCTGCTGCTTTCCGCTTCCGCCGTCGCGGGCCTCCACACGCCCGCCTTCGCGCAGGGCACCTGGCCCGAACGGCCCATCAGGCTGGTGGTGCCCTTTCCACCGGGCGGCGGCACCGACCTGGTCGCACGCGCCATGGGGCAGACGCTGTCGGAGCAGCTCGGCCAGCCCGTCGTGATCGACAACAAGCCCGGCGCCTCCACCATCATCGGCACCGACGCGGTCGCCAAGGCTGCGCCCGACGGCTACACGCTTCTGCTGTCGGGCTCGACCAGCTTCAGCGTGAACCCGGCCCTGCGCGCCAAGCTGCCCTATGACACGGTGCGCGACCTGGCGCCCATCGCCATCGTGGCGCGCACGCCGCTGGTGCTGGTGGTGGGCAAGGGCCAGCCCTGGCAATCGCTGCCCGAACTCATCGCGGCGGCCAAGGCCAAACCGAAGAGCATCCGCTACGCCACCTTTGGCTCCGGCTCGGGGCCTCACCTGTCGGGCGAGCTGTTCGCGCTGGCCGCGGGCATCCAGCTGCAGGACATTCCGTACAAGGGCAGCAGCCAGAGTTCGCTGGCGGTGATCGGCGGCGAGGTCGAGATCGCCATCGATACCGTCGCAGCCGTGGCACCGCACGTGCGCGCGGGCAAGCTGCGTGCGCTGGGCATCGTGGGCGCGACGCGCTCCAGCATGCTGCCCGAGGTGCGCACGCTGGCCGAGCAGGGCCTGCCCGAAGCCACCTTCGACGCCTGGTACGGCTTTGCCGCCCCGGCGCGCACGCCGGCGCCCGTGATCGACAAGCTCGCTCGCACGGTGGTCGCGACCATGGGCCACCCGGCGCTGCAGGCGCAGCTGCGCGCGCAGGGCATGGAGCCGGTGGCCATCGGCGCGGCCGCATTCCGCGCGCAGATGGAAGGCGAGATCTCGCGCTACCGCGCGCTCGCCCACCGGGCGGGCATCGCGGCGGAATAAGCGCTCGCGCGCCCGGCGCTCAGGCGCTCAGGAAGTCGCGCAGCGCGAACAGCACCGCGTCGGGCGCCTCGCTCATCAGCGAGTGGCCCGCGTGCACCGTCACCACCTTCGCGTTGCGCGCCTTGCCCACCAGCGCCTTGGTGGCGCGCGGCGGCGTCATCTGGTCGGCGTCCCCGAGCAGGAACAGCACCGGGCACTGCACTTTCTCGATGGCGGCCTCGCCGTTCGCGTAGTCGTTGCAGGCCTTGAAGCCGATGTGGAACACGTTGGCTTCGCGGTTGCTCGCGAGCACGCGGCGCATCAGCGCGCGCGAGCTGCCGTAGAGCCAGGTGCCCGGGCCGAGCGAGGAGGGCGGCGGCGCCAGCAGCGAGTGCGAGAAGGTGTTGACCATGGCGATGGCGCGCTGCGGGTCGCTCACCGAGCTTTCGAGCAGCGCGGGCGACACCACCATCGGGTAGGCCGTGCCCACCATCGCGAGCTGGGTGATGCGCTCCGGCGCGCGCGAGGCCGTTTCCAGCGCGATCAGCGAGCCGAAGCTGTGGCCGACCAGCGCGGCCTTCTGCACGCCGGCCGCGTCGAGCAGCGCAATGACGAACTGCGCTGCCTCTTCCACGCTGGCCGGCGGCGGACCTTCGCTCTTGCAGTGGCCGGGCAGGTCGACCGCGAGCACGTTCCAGCCGTGGTTGGCGAACCAGCGGCTCTGCAGGATCCACACGCTGTGGTCGTTCAGCACGCCATGGATGAAGACGACCGTGGGCTTGACCGCATCGAAGGGCTTGCCGCCGGTGTAGCAGTACGCGGTGTGGCCGTTGACGGTGTAGTTCATGTCAGGCACCCGCCTTTTCCGCGGCCTTCAGGGCGCGCTTCAGGTCGTCGATCAGGTCGGCGGGGTCTTCCAGGCCGATCGACAGGCGGATCGTGCCCTGCGAGATGCCTGCACCGGCCAGCGCCTCGTCGGTCATGCGGAAGTGCGTGGTGCTCGCGGGGTGGATCACCAGGCTGCGGCAGTCGCCCACGTTGGCCAGGTGGCTGAAGAGCTTCAGCGCTTCGATGAAGGCCTTGCCCTGCGCGCGGCTGCCCTTGATGTCGAAGCTGAACACCGCGCCCGCGCCGCGCGCGCCATGGCGAAGCAGCTTCTGCGCGAGCACGTGGCTCGGGTGCGATTCGATCAGCGGATGTCCCACGCGCGACACGAACGGGTGCGTGGACAGGAACTCGACCACCTTCTGCGTGTTGTCGATGTGCCGCTCCATGCGCAGGGGCAGCGTCTCGATGCCCTGCAGGATCAGCCAGGCCGTGTGCGGGCTCATCGAAGCGCCGAAGTCGCGCAGGCCCTCGCGGCGCGCGCGCAGCAGGAAGGCGCCGACGGTGCTTTCCTCGCTGAACACCATGTTGTGGAAGCCGTCGTAGGCCTGCGTCAGCTCGGCGAATTTGCCGGACTTTTCCCAGTCGAAGCTGCCGCCGTCGACCACCACACCGCCAATGACGGTGCCGTGGCCCGAGAGGAACTTGGTGGCCGAGTGGTAGACCAGGTCGGCGCCCCAGTCGAAGGGCTTGATGAGGTAGGGCGAGGTGAGCGTGGAGTCGACCAGCAGCGGCACGCCGGCCTCGTGCGCGATGTCGGCCACGGCCGGGATGTCGAGCACGTCCAGCCCGGGGTTGCCCACCGTCTCGCCGAAGAAGAGCTTGGTCTCGGGCCGCACCGCGGCGCGCCAGCCGTCGAGGTCGCCGGGCTTCACGAAGGTGGTCTCGATGCCGAAGCGGCGCATCGTGTAGTGCAGCAGGTTCTGCGAGCCGCCGTACAGGGCCGTGCTGGCCACGATGTGCGAGCCGGCGCCCATCAGCGTGGCCACCGACAGGTGCAGTGCCGCCTGCCCGCTGGCGGTGGCGATGGCGCCGATGCCGCCCTCGAGCGCCGACACGCGCTGCTCGAGCACCGCGTTGGTCGGGTTGCTGATGCGTGAGTACACGTGGCCCGCGCGCTCCAGGTTGAACAGGGCGGCCGCGTGGTCGCTCGACTCGAAGACGAAGGAGGTGGTCAGGTGGATCGGCACCGCCCGCGCGCCGGTCGTGGGGTCGGGCGCGGCGCCGGCGTGCAGCGCGAGGGTGTCGAAACCGGGGTCGGAATAACCGGGCATGAGGGCCTTTCTGTGGCTGAGCGTTGTCTCCTGGCAATGCCCCGTTACGTCTGCAATTCATGCGTCCGCGACATGGGCGCTCAGGTCGGCGTCGATTGTGGGCTATATTCAAATCGGCACGCCGCCGAGATAGAAGTCCGAGAGGAGCAAACGATGAAAGTCAGCGACATCCTTCGCGTCAAGGGCAATACGCTCTTCACCATCACGCCAGACGACCTGCTGGCAGAAGCCGCCAACACCATGGCGGAAAAGGACATCGGTTCGCTGGTGGTCATGGAGCATGGCGACCTGGTCGGCATGCTCACCTTTCGCGAAGTGATCGTTGCCGTCGTCAAGAACGGCGGCCAGATCGGCACCACGCTCGTGCGCAAGGCCATGGACGACGCGCCGGTCACCTGCACCCTGGAAACCGACCTCGACGAAATCCGCCGCATCATGCTGGAGCGCCACGCGCGCTACATGCCCGTGATGGACAAGCGCATGCTGATGGGCGTGATCAGCTTCTACGACGTGGCCAAGGCCGTGGTGGACAGCCAGAACTTCGAGAACAAGATGCTCAAGGCCTACATCCGCGATTGGCCTGCGGAGGACGAGAAGGCCGGCTGACCGGCCGGCCCGCGCGGCGTCCCCCGTTCAGGGCAGCCGCGCGATCTCCGCGCGCAGCAGCGCGTGGAAGCCTTCGGCATCGGCCTCGCCGATCCACAGCGCATTGGGCGCGCGGCGGTTGTAGCCGCGAAAATCGACCACCGTCGCGCCGGTCGTGAACTCCCCCTTGGTCTCCACGTCCACGCTCACCTTGGCGCCCTTGAACAGCTCGGGCCGCAGCAGGTACGCGATCACGCAGGGGTCGTACACCGGCCCCACGGCCACGCCGCGCCGGCGCACGCCGTACGCCATCATCGAATCGAAGATGTCTGCCACCACCTTGCCGGCGTTGTTGCCCATGGCGCGAAAGGGCGCGATACGCTCGGGCGTCACCAGCACACGGCGGGCCGCGTCGTGCGACATGGCAGTCACCGGCACGCCGCTGCGGAACACGATCGAGGCCGCCTCCGGGTCTGCATACACGTTGAAGGTGGCGGCGGGCGTGATGTTGCCGCCCACGCCCCAGGAGCCGTCCATCACCACGATCTCTGCAATGGCGGGTTTGATGTCGGGCGCCGAGTTGAGCGCGGCCGCGAAGTTGGTGAGCGGCCCCAGGCCCACGAGCGTGATGCTCTTCGGCGGCGCGGCGCGCAGCGTCTCGACGATGTACTGCACCGCGTGGGTGGGCATCAGCGGGCCGCGCGGCTCGTGCAGCGTCGGGCCTTCCATGCCGGTCTTGCCATGCACGTCGTCGGCGAAGATGGGCTCGCGCACCAGCGGGCGCGGATAGCCGGCATAGACCGGGATGTCGGGCCGGGCGGCCCAGTCGCGCACGATGCGCGCGTTCTTTGCGGTCACGGCCAGCGGCAGGTTGCCCACGCTCACCGTCAGCGCCTTGATGTCGAGCCGGTCGGTGGCGGCCATGGCCATCAGCAGCGCGACGGCGTCGTCCTGGCCGGGGTCGGTGTCGATGATGACTTGGCGCTTGCCGCTCGAGGGCGGCAGTTGTGCAAGCGGCGTGCCGGCCAGCGCCTGCGCCAGCTCGGCGGGGCCGGGGCTCTGCGCGAAGGCCATGCCGGCAAGGCCGGCGGCGGACGCGCCGAGGAGCGCGCGGCGGGACAGCAGCGGCGAGCTCATGGTGCGCTCACTCCTTGATGTTGGCGGTTTGCACGATCTTCTGGTTGCGGGCGTACTCGGCCTGCACGAACTTCCCGAACGACTCGGCCGTGCTGTTGCCCGGCAGCGCGCCTTGCTCCAAGAGCTTGCTGCGCACGCCTTCTTCCTGCAGCACCGCGTTGAGCTCGCGGTTGATCTGCGCGACCACCGCCGGCGGCGTCTTCGCGGGCGCGAAGATGCCGGTCCAGCTCACCATGTCGAAGCCCTTGAGGCCGGGCATCTCGTCGAATGTGGGCACGTTGGGCAGCGCGGCCAGCCGCTTGCTGCCGGTGATGCCGAGCGCCTTCAGGCGCTTGCCGTTCACGTGCGGGATGGCGCTGGTGCTGACCAGCATCGCCAGGTCGACCTGATCGCCGATCACGTCGGTGGCGATCTGTGCGCCGCCGCGGTAGGGCACGTGCGTGACGAAGATGCCGCTGCGTTCCTTCAGCAGCTCCATGGCGAGCTGCAGCACCGTGCCCACGCCCGAGGTCGCGTAGTTGTACTTGCCGGGCTTGGCCTTCGCGAGCTTCACGAAGTCGGAGAAAGTCTGGGCCTCCAGGCCGGGCCGCGCCACCAGCACCATCGGCGCGGTGTTGAGCAGGCCCACCGGCGCCAGGTCTTTCAGCGGATCGAAGCGGAAGGCCGAGGGGTTCACCAGCTTGCCGATGGCGATGGCGCTGTCGGGCCCTGCCACCAGCGTGTAGCCGTCGGGCGCCGCGTTCACGGCCTTGGCCACGCCGATGGCGCCACCCGCGCCGGCCACGTTCTCCACCACCACCGACTGCTTGAGCCGCTCGCCGAGGCGCTGGGCCACGAGGCGCGCGTTCACGTCCACGCTGCCACCGGCCGTGAAGGGCACGATCAGCGTGATGGGCTTGGCCGAGGGCCACGCCTGCGCGAGGGCCACGGTGGGCAGGGCGGCGCAGAGCGCGGCGGCGAGTAGCAGGCGACGGGGCGTGTTCATGGCGTGGGTCATCCGTGGGAGGAGGGAGTGGGTTCTGTGTCGAGGCGGGCGCGCAGCGAATCGAATTCATCGCTCCACTGCGTGCGCCATGCGCGGCGCTGCGTGCCGTCGATCCACGCGCCGTCGAGGCCGTTGTGCATGAAGCAGCGCAGATCGTCCAGGCCGAAGCCGAAGTCGCGCACCATCATCAGCCAGGCCTGCGTGGGCGTGACCTTGTGCAGCGTCGGGTCGTCGGTGTTGGGGTGGATGCGCAGGCCCAGGCCGGGCATGCGGCGGATCGGATGGTCCAGCGCCCAGCGCTCGGGCGCCAGCGTGCGCAGATAGTACGAGTTGGTGGGCACCACGGTGAAGATCACGCCGCGCTCGGCGCACCGGCGCGCGAAATCGGGCTGGTCGACCACCGTGTAGCCGTGGTCGATACGGTCGACCTGCAGCACGTCGAGCGCGGTGCGCACGTTGGTCCAGGGCATGCCGAACTCGCCCGCGTGCGCGGTGGTCTTGAGGCCGGCCTTCTTCGCATTGGCATAGGCCTGCGTGAAGAGCTCCGGCGGGCGGTCGACCTCGCGGTAGTCGATGCCGATGCCGATCACCTCCTCGCAGCGGTGCGCCTTGACCCATTCGACCATCTCCACGGCGGCCTCGGGGCTGGCTTCGCGGTCGATGGCTGCGATGAGACGGCCGACGATGCCGAACTCCTGCTGCGCATCGTGGATGGCGCGAACGATGGCGCCTTGTGCGTGCGGATAGGCAATGCCCGAGCCGTGCACCGTGCCGGTCGGGTTCCAGAAGAACTCGGCGTAGCGCACGTTGTGGGCGGCCGCGTCCTGCAGGTATTCGAGCGTGAGTTGGTAGAGGTCGCCGGCGCTGCGCACCAGCTGGGCGTCGAGCGCGCGCAGCACGCGCAGCACGCCGACCGGTTTTTCGCCGCGCGTGTAGAAGCCCTCGATCTCGTCGGCCGCCAGCGGCGAGCCCGCGCGCTGGTTGAGCTGCTTGAAGGTTTCGTGGCGCACCGTGCCGAACAGGTGGCAATGCAGCTCGGCCTTGGGGATGGCGCGGAGCATCGATTCCAGCGTGAGCAGGGCAGGGGTGGGGCTGGTCATGCGGGCCAGTCTAGTAACGGAGGCCTCATAAGGAAAATTTTGAATTTCTATAATTTGATTCGCTGAATCAATAACCGGAAGTGCCCATGGCCGCCTTGCCCCTGCGTGCGCTCACGCTGCGCCAGCTGCAGTTCTTCTCGGTGCTGGTGGAAGAAGGCCAGTTCGGCCGCGCGGCCCGCAGGCTGGCCATCACGCAGCCGGCTTTGAGCAATGCCATCAAGCAGATGGAAAAGCTGCTCGGCGCCGAACTGCTGTCGCGTTCCACCCACCGGCTCGAACTCACGCCCGTGGGCGCCGAAGTGCTGGCGCGCACCGACTTTCTCGTCAACACCTTCGAGGTGGCGCTGCGCGACATCGAGAGCACAGTGCAGCGCGGCCGCGCCTTCGTGCGCATCGGCGTGATTCCCTCGGCCAGCGCGCGCGTGGCGGCGGCGGCCAGCGAATTCCTCAAGAGTGGCGGCGAGCGCGAGGTGGAACTGGCCTGGCGCGACGCGCCGTCGAACACGCTGCTGGCCGAACTGCGCAGCGGCCAGATCGACATGGCGGTGGCCGCGATCACCGAGCCGCCGGGCGGCTTGACCTGCATCGACCTGTTCCGTGACCCGCTGGTGCTGGTGGTGCGGCGCGACCACGCACTGGCCGCGGCCGGCGGCGCGAACTGGGAGGCCATCGGCAGCGAGCGGCTGGTGCTGTTCGAGAGCGGCAGCATGCCGGCGCTGGGCAACCCGGCGCGCGCGCAGTTCGCGCAGGGTGCGCAGCCGTACCGGGTGAGCTATTCCGAGACGCTCTATGCGCTGGTGCGCAGCGGACAGGCGCTGGGGCTGATGCCGCGTCTGTACACCTCGTCGCTGCGCGACCCCGAACTGGCCGTGGTGCCGCTGCTGAAGCCGCGCATCGAGCGCCGCGTGGTGCTGGCCTACCTGCCGGGGCCGATGCGCAACGTGGTGGCGCAGGAACTCATTGCCTTCCTGCGCGAGCGCCTGCCGCAGGCCGGCGAGGCGACGGTGCGGCGCGTGAGCGGCAAGGGCGCGCGGGCGCGGCGCCAACCGTAGTCAATTCAGCCCAGCTCGGCCGCGGCGTGGATCGTCTCGCGCACGCGCGGATAGATCTGCGCGTTCCACTTGCTGCCGCTGAACACGCCGTAGTGCCCGACGCCGGCCTGCAGGTGGTGTGCCTTGAGGTAGGGCCGGATGCCCGTGCAGAGGTCTTGCGCCGCCACCGTCTGCCCCACGGAGCAGATGTCGTCACGCTCGCCTTCCACCGTGAGCAGCGCGGTGCGGCGGATGGCGGCCGGGTTCACGGTGCGCTCGCCGACGGTGAGCTTGCCCAGCGGCAGGTCGTAGGTCTGGAACACGCGCTCCACTGTCTCCAGGTAGAACTCGGCGGGCAGGTCGTTCACCGCCAGGTATTCGTCGTAGAAGGCGCCGATGGTGCGGGCCTTCTCGACGTTGCCTTCGACCAGGTGGCTGTACATGTCCTGGAACTGCTTCTTGTGCCGCTCGGGGTTCATGCTCATGAAGGCCGACAGCTGCAGGAAGCCCGGGTACACGCGCCGCATCATGCCGGCGTGCGGCCACGGCACATGGCTGATGAGGTTGCGCCTGAACCAGTCGATGGGCCGGTCGGTCGCGAGCTTGTTCACCGCCGTGGGGTTGATGCGGCAATCGACCGGGCCGGCCATCAGCGTCAGGCTGCGCGGCGTGGCGGGGTTGTCGTCCTCGGCCATCAGCGCGGTCGCGGCCAGTGCGGCCACGCAGGGCTGGCACACCGCCACCATGTGCACGCCCGGGCCCACGGCCTCCAGGAAGCCGATGAGCTGCAGCGTGTAGTCGTCCAGCCCGAAGCCGCCATGCCACAGCGGCACGTCGCGCGCGTTGTGCCAGTCGGTCAGGTACACGTCGTGGTCGCGCAGCAGGGTGCGCACCGTTTCGCGCAGCAGCGTGGCGAAATGGCCCGACAGTGGCGCGGCCAGCAGCACTGGCGGATGCACCGCATCGGTGTTCTTGCGGAAGTGCAGCAGGGTGCCGAAGGGCGAGACGAGGGTTTTCTCCTCGTGCACGGCCACCTCGGCGCCGTCGGAAACCACGCTGTGGATGCCGTAGTCGGGCCGGGTGTGGGTCAGCCGCATGCGCGAGAACACCTCGAATTGGGCCGCCATGCGCCGCAATATGGTGCGTTCGGTGCCTTCCTTCCAAAGGGCTTGGCCCAGGTATTGCGCCGCGAGCCGCGCCGGAGAGAGCAGGTCGGCTTGGTTCTGGTAGGCCCGGTACAGCATGGGTCTCGAGCAGGCAAGTTGCGGGCCAGCCAGATGGCATGGCGCTTGCACGCAACTGCGCAAAGCCCAAGGAGCTAGACGATGGCCAAACCCGTTCTCACCATCAGCAGCAAGAACTACGGCGCGTGGGCGCTGCGCGGCTGGCTGATGTGCAGGCTGGCCGGGCTGGATTTCAGCGAGAAGGTCATCCCGCCCGACGACCCGGCCATGAAAGCCGAGATGCTGCTGCTGTCGTCCTCGATGCTGGTCCCCTCGCTGCAGCACGGCGGCGTGAAGGTGTGGGACACGCTGGCCATCGGCGAGTACCTCAACGAGATCAAGCCCAAGGCCGGCCTGTTGCCCGCCGACGTGGCGGCCCGCGCCCACTGCCGCGCCATCTGCGGCGAGATGCATTCGGGCTTCGCCTCGATGCGCGGCGCGCTGCCGATGAACATCAAGGCCCATTTCAAGAACTTCAAGGTGTGGTCGCGCGCGCAGGCCGACATTGACCGCATCGTTGCCATTTGGCGCGAGTGCCTCAAGGCCTACGGCGGCCCGTTCCTCTTCGGCAGCCAGCCGGGCATGGCCGACGCGATGTATGCGCCGGTGGTCACGCGTTTCCTGAGCTACGACGTGGCGCTGGACAGCGTGTGCGCGGCCTACTGCAAGCGGGTGATGGAACTGCCGGCCATGAAGGAATGGGTGGCTGCGGCGAAGCAGGAACCCGACGAGATCGACGAGCTGGATGCGGAGTTCTGAACTCCGGCCCTGCCTCGCACTTCATTCATTGGCGGGCGGCGGCTCGAAGCCGCCCTGCGCCAGCTTGCGCTCGATGTTCTGCGCGGCCTGCTGCATGTCGGCGAGGTGCGCGGACACGATCTCGCGCTCGCTTTTCACCGCCGGCAGCCACGCGCAGCTGAGACAGCCAACCACCCTGTCTTCGTGGCGCAGCGGCACCGACACCGCGCCGAAGCGATCGGGCGAATCCAGGCTGGTCGAGGTGGGGTCGCGCGCCACATAGCCCAGGTCGCGCGCGTGCGCCACCATGCGGCGGACGTTCTCGGGGCGCCGTGCGGCGCGGTCGAAGTCGTTCGGCGAGCGTGCCAGCGCGGCGAGGATCTCGCGCCGTTCGTCCTCGGGACAGAACGACAGGTAGCAGCGGCCCAGCGACGACAGCAGCATCGGCGGGCGGAAACCCAGCGCGCGGTAGTTGACCGCCAGGCCGTTGCGCGGCCGGTCGGTGTCGAGGATGAGCATGGCCGTGCCGTCGCGCACGCCCAGGTCGATGGGCCATGGCACCAGCCGCTGCAGCGTGGCGCGCGCGGGAGCGGCAAGCGCCGAAAGCCGCGTGCGCCACGCCGCCACGGGCCCCGACTGGCCGGTCGCCGACGCGGGCACATAGCGTTTGTCGTGCTCGCTGCGCTCGACCCAGCCCCCCTGCTGCAGCGTCTTGAGGATGCGCAGCAGCGTGGCTTTCGACACGCCGGTCTGCCGGTGCAGCTCCTGCAGCGTCACGGCCGAGGAGCGCTGGATGGCCAGCATCACGTCGAGCCCGCGGCGCAGCGCGTCGATCGACTTCACGCTCTGCGTGCCCATGGTGTCGGACATGCCGGCCTCCAGAAAAAGGTTCACTGAGTGAAACTATATCTTCTGGCCATGCAGCGTCGTTCCTACAGTGCGTTCGACCCCAACGTCGTCCCACCGAGAAGGAAAAGAGCATGTTGTTTCACCACCGAAACGCGGCCCGCGCCGCTGCTGCAGCCGTTCTTTCGCTATGTGCCGCCACTGCGGCCATGGCGCAGGCATGGCCCACGAAGCCCATCACCATCGTCGTGGCCTATCCGGCGGGCGGCGACACCGACGCCATCGCGCGGACCTATGCCGAGAAGCTGTCGCAGCGCGTCGGCCAGCCGGTGCTTGTCGACAACCGGCCCGGCGCGAGCGGCATGATCGGCAACGTGTGGGTCGCCAAGGCGCAGGCCGACGGCTACACGCTGCTGTTCACGCCCAGTACCTTTCCGATCGCGCAGCATGTGCTGAAGACCGGTCCCGGCGTGGCGCATGACGTGGTGAAGGACTTCACGCCCATCGTGAAGACCGGCAACATCCCGTTGCTGCTGGTCACCGCGCCTGCGACCGGCATCCAGAGCGTGGCGCAGCTCGTGGCCGGCGCGAAGGCCGGCAAGGCCTTCACCTACGGCACGCCGGGCGCGGGCTCGCCGATGCACATCGCGGGCGAGCTGCTCAACAAGGACGCGGGCATTGCCGCGACGCATGCGCCGTACCGCGGCGTAGCCCCCGTGGTCAACGACACGCTCGGCGGCCACGTCAGCGTGGGCTGGATCACGCCCGGTGCCGTGTCGGGCCACATCGCCGCCGGCAAGCTGATCCCGCTCGCGGTCGCCGAGCGCCAGCGCACGAAGCTGATGCCCAACGTGCCCACCTTCATCGAACTGGGCTACCGGGACGTGGACGTGAGCGCATGGATGGGCCTGCTCGGCCCGAAGGCCATGCCCGCCGATGTCGTGCAGGCGCTCAACCAGCACTTCAACGAAATCCTGAAGATGCCCGACGTGCAGGCCAAGATGGCCGCGCTCGGCATCGAGCCCGTCGGTGGCGCGCCCGCCGTGCTGGCGCGCCAGATCCTGGATGACGACCAGCGCTTCGGAAAGCTGGTGCGCGAGTTCGGCATCCGCGCCGATTGAAGGACGGGGAGACGACAAGCATGTTGAGCGAAGAAAAAAACCGCCTGCTGACCGAAGTGGGCCCCGGCAAGCCGATGGGCGACTACCTGCGCCGCTACTGGCACCCGATCGCCGGCGCCAGCGAGTTCGACGGCAAGGCCGTGAAGCCGCTGCGCATCCTCGGCGAAGACCTCGTGCTCTACAAGGACCTGAGCGGCAACTACGGACTGGTCAACCGCCGCTGCCCGCACCGCAATGCCGACATGTCCTACGGCTACGTCGAGAAATGCGGCCTGCGCTGCAGCTACCACGGCTGGCAATACGACCAGGGCGGCCAGTGCATTCACCAGCCCTTCGAGGAAACGCTGGACCCCGGTGCGCGCATGCGCAGGAACACAAAGATCAAGGCCTACCCGGTGCAGGAGAAGGCCGGCCTGCTCTGGGCCTACATGGGCCCGCTGCCCGCGCCGCTGCTGCCTGACTGGGAGCTGTTCAACTACAAGAACGGCTTCGCGCAGGCGGTGTTCGCGGAGATTCCGTGCAACTGGTTCCAGTGCCAGGAAAACTCCATCGACCCCGTGCACTTCGAGTGGACCCACAACAACTGGACCACGCGCCTGCAGGGCGAGGAAGGGCCGTACGTGCCCACGCATCTGAAGCTGGCCTTCGAGGAGTTCGAGCACGGGTTCGTCTACAAGCGCCTGCGCGGCGGCGAGCGCGAAGACAACGTGATGTGGACCACCGGCCGCGTCACGCTGTGGCCCAACGGCTTCTTCCTGGGCCATCACTTCGAATGGCGTGTGCCCATCGACGACCACCATACGCTCAGCGTGCTGTGGGTGCTGAGCCGCGTGCCGACCGAGCAGGAGCCCTATGTGCAGGAGCGCATCCCCTCGTGGTACGGGCCCATCAAGGACCCGGCCACCGGCCGCTGGATCACCAGCCACGTCGCCAACCAGGACTTCGTGGTGTGGGTGGGGCAGGGCACCGTCACCGACCGCACGCGCGAGAAGCTGGGCCAGAGCGACAAGGGCATCGTGATGATGCGCCGCCGCTTCTTCGAGGAGATCGAGGCGATGCAGGCCGATCCGGCGCACGAGCCCAAAGGGCTGATCCGCGACGCGGAGAAGAACCGCGATGTGTTCCTGCCCTCGGCCTGCCGCGACGAGATGCTGAGCGGCCTGCCGCGTGCCGAACTGGCCGCGCATCCGCTGCTGGGCCCGTACCTGAAGGACTTCTTCGGGCAGGCCGGCCAGCCCGACGACGTGCGCGCAGCCTACGAACAGGCCATCGGCCAGAAGGTCGAGGGCGCGACCTTCTTCAAGGTGCACGGTGCCGGCTCGGAAGAGAAGGCCTAGTCAGTGCCGGAACATCCGCAGGTCGAGTGCGCTTTCTTCGCCGAGCCACATGGCATGCGCCGTGTGGTCGGCAAGGTCGTCGCCCGTCACGCCGTGCACGAACACGTCGAGCCCGTCGCGGTTGGCTTCGAGCCAGCCGATGACCTGGTCGAACTCGGCGGCGTCGAAGGCGATCTGGCAGCTCCAGTGCGGATGCGGCCCCACCAGCCGCTCGTGCACGCGGCCGACCACCACCATCAGCTCGCGGCCCGCGCGCTCGCAAAGGGCCTTGGCCTGCGCGAGCGTGTCGGGCCCGAAATAGACGTGGGCGTGATACTGGGCGTAGAGGTTCTCTGGGCGGCGCGGCATGGTGCGCTCATTGTGATCCCGTTCGCGGGCCGAGGTGAAAGCGCCCGCTGTATCGGAACACGTCGCCGAGCCAGCGGTGGCGCAGCAGCATCTTGATCGTGAAGCGGTCGGCATCGGCCGGGTCGGGCCGTTCTTCGACGTAGGCGGTGCCGAGAAAGAGGCAGAGCGGCAGCGGAATGCGCAACCCCGCGATGCGCCAGACATAGCCCATGTCAGTCCCAGGCGGGGCCCAGCGCTTGCTGGAAGACGGGCTGCACCGTCGTCATCCGGCGGTGGGCGGCATTGCCGTGGCTTCGCTGCGCGCCTTGTAGAAGCGCAGGATGTTCTCCGAGGCGTCGTCCAGCAGCAGATGCATGACACGGTCGGCATACCAGTTGAAGCTGGTGCTCAGCCGCCACGACACCGCCACGCGAAGCTCGGTGCCGCCGTCGCGTGGTGTCAGCGTGTAGGTGGCGTCGCGCAGGTCGAAGTATTGGCCGCCGATCATCACGTGGTCGTCGAGCGCGCCGGCCGGGAAGGAATCGGGCGAGAAGCGGAAGCGCCACTTCAGCAGGCGGTTGGGCTCCCACTCGGTGATGACCTCTTCGAAATGCACGTTCTTCTGCCACTGCACCTGGCGCACGCGGCCCTCGGGCGCGTCGACCGTCACGCCCGACACCGGCATCGGCACGCCGATGCGGTAGGCCCATGCGTCGCCGACCTCGGCGGGGCGGATGTCGCTCGCGGCATTGAGCTCGTGCCACACCCGCTCGGGCGGCGCTGCGATGAAGAGCGCGCGCGAGGTGTTGGAGAAGCGGTCGGGGTTGGACAGTTGGGGCTCGATGGCGCCGAGCACCAGCGGCAGCATCGCGAAGCTGTAGATGGCCTGCTTGGGCCAGTTGGTGACGCGGCACACGATGCCCATCGCGAGCCCGCCCACGCTGCCCATGGTGGCGAACAGCGGCACGATGACGATGGCGCAGATCAGGCCTTCGATGAACACCAGCAGCGTTCCGCCGACGAAGAGCGAGGTCGCCACCCACGGCGCCCAGATGTAGTACCCCCAGCTGCGGCGCTCGATGCGCTCGGCCATGTACACCGTGACCGCGCCGCATACCGCGGGCACGAAGTAGACGAAGGAAGCCAGCATGGCCGAGTAGGGCTTGCCGGGGGCGCTGCTGAAAAAGAGGCGCAGCACGAGCGCGACCGCGGCGCCGATGGTCATCGGCCAGAACCAGCCGAAGGGCATGCCGCGAACGGGCTTGGGCTGTGCTTCTTCGCTCATCGCGGGCTGCGGCTCGACGGGGGGCAGCCCGGCGAACCTGCTTTCTTCGGGATCGTTTTGCATGAAAAGCCTCTTCTCCTGTCTGTTTGTATTCGTGTTGCGCTCAGTCGGCGCGGCGCCTGGCGGTGACCATGCAGTAGTCGAAGTCGCGCCAGAACATGCCCAGCGCCAACGCGCAGTAGCTGGCCACGATGTGCTTGCGCCGCCATGGGCTGAGCCTGCCGCGCGCCTTCCAGAGTTCGGCCAGCGTGAAGCGGGTGGCCAGTACCGGGATGTGCAGCGCGCTGGGCGCGACGCGCCAGCGCAGCGACTTCACTTCCACGTCGTCGAAGCCGTGCTCATGCAGTGCAGCGATGAAGTCTTCGCGCACGGCCAGTGTGGGCACGGCCCAGCTGTCGGCCCACAGGCGGTGCAGCCAGCCCGCGAGGCGACCGGGGCTGCGGCGAAGCAGGAAACCGTCGACCACCGCGAGGCGCGCGCCTGGCCTCAGCAGCCGCGCGGCTTCGCGGATGAAGTCGGCCTTGCTGGTGCCGCCGGCATAGCAGGCGCTTTCCACGGCCCACGCGCCATCGGCCTGTGCTGCGGGCAGGCCGGTGCGGGTGTAGTCGGCCTCGATGTGCGCCATGCGGTCGGTCACGCCCGCGGCGGCGTCGAGCTTCGCGGCGATGCGGTTCTGCACGGCGACGTTGGTCACGGTGATGGCGTAGAGCGATTCGTGGTCGCCAACCAGCGTGCGCGCGGTGGCGCCGGCGCCGCAGCCCAGGTCGATCACGCAGCGGTGTTGCGCCGCGCTGCCGGGCCGTGCCTGGCCGAGCTGCAGCGCGCGGCCGACCACGCGATTCATTTCCACCAGCATGCCTTCGCGCCGCAGTGGGTTCAGGCCTGCGCGCCAGAAGCCGAAGTGCATGTTGTAGCTGGGACTCCACGCGCTGTAGTCGACTGCGACTTCGGTGAAGTAGTCCTGCGTGTCCTCGGCCGTGATGGGCGCGCTTGCGTGGCTCGCCGGGATACGCAGGGGCGTGTCGTGGGGCGTGCGGAAGTCGGGCCGGAAAACAGTGGACATGGCGATTCCCTCAGATGGTTGTTCGTTGGTTCTCAGAGGCGGCAGTTGCCGTCGTCGCAGGAGGGCGCGACGCGCCCCGCCAGCCTTGCGGCCAGCCAGCGCGGAATGCGGTAGCGGTTGCGCGCCAGCAGCGCATAGGCGCGGTCGGCCAGCGGTGCGACCAGAGGCAGGTCGAGCAGGAAGCTGCCGCTGGACAGGCCGACCGCCGTGCGGCAGATGCGGATCGCCGGCACGCCGACGAAGACCCGGCCTTCGGCGTCCGATACGTGGATGGCCGCCATCAGCGCGCTGCGCGGGGCCGGACCGCTGCTGAACGCCACTGGCGAGCAGTCGACCAGTTGCAGCCGGGCTTCCGCGTCGCGCGCCTTGAGGCTGCCCATTTCGGCAGAGCAGATCGCGCAGCTGGCGTCGAAGTAGATCGTGAGCGGGTAGGCGGGAAGGGCGGGGCGGCTCATGGCGTTCTTTGTTATCGATATTTCTGTCAAAACAGAAATAAATGGGCAAAAAAAGAGACCTCAGATCATCGGCAGGCTGGCGTGGTGCGCGTCGGGGTCATCGCCCTTGCCGGGCGACGCCGATTCGCCGCGAACGAACTTCTGCACGCTGGCGCCCAGCGTCATCACCTTGTCGAGCGTGCCGGGCGACAGCCGCAGCATTTCGTCGGCCCAGGTGGCGAGCTTGTCCATGAGTTCCATGGTGGAGCGGATGCGGTCCTGCGCATCGGCGGGCTCCTTCTGGAAGTCGGGGCTGGAAACCAGCTCGCGCAGCACGCGCACGGTCGGGTCGAATTCGCGTTCCTTGCGCTCGCGCACGACGGTGCGGAACAGCTCCCACACGTCGACGCTGGTCTCGAAATAATCGCGGCGGTCGCCCAGCGTGTGGGTCACGCGCACGAGGTTCCAGGCCTGCAGTTCCTTGAGGCTGTTGCTGATGTTGGAGCGGGCCACGCCGAGCGTTTCGCTCAGTTCCTCCGCGTTCATCGGCTTGCCGTGCGCGAAGAGCAGCGCGTGGATCTGCGAGACGGTGCGGTTGACGCCCCACATCGAGCCCATTTCACCCCAGTGCAGCACGAACTTGCGTTGAATGTCGGTGAGTTCCATGGCGTCGAGTTTAGGATTTACGAAATTTCTGTCAACAGAGAAATAGAAAAATTGGCGACGAATGTGAATCGGTGAAATACTGTATGAATACACAGTATTTCAGCCCAAGGAGCTGCCATGCCAACTGCACGGATCCCCGTTCACGCCATCAAGGGCCGCGGTGCGGCCACGCAACTCGCGCACCGTTTCTCGAAGGACGAGCGCAGCGCCTTCGACGACGGCTGGGGCACGCTCGAGGAAGGCGTGGCCGAGGCCGACGAGCTGCAGCCCATCGCCACCGAGATCCGCTTCGAGGACGTGAAGTCGGTGCTCAACGAGAACGACTCGCCCGACGTCCCCTTCGACCGTTCGATCAATCCGTACCGCGGCTGCGAGCATGGCTGCATTTATTGCTTTGCCCGGCCCACGCACAGTTACCTGAATCTCTCTCCGGGCCTCGACTTCGAGACCAAGCTCATCGCCAAGCGCAACATCGTCGAGGTGCTGCGCGCCGAACTTGGGCGCAGGAGCTATCGGCCCAGCTACATCGCCATCGGAACCGCCACGGACTGCTACCAGCCCATCGAGCGCGAATTGCGGCTCACGCGCTCGATCATCGAACTGCTGAAGGAAACGAGGCATCCGTTCGCGCTGGTCACCAAGTCGAGCGCCATCGAGCGTGACCTCGACCTGATCGCGCCCATGGCGGCCGACCGCCTTGCGGCCGTGTACGTCACCGTGACCACGCTCGACGGCGAACTCGCCCGCAAGCTGGAGCCGCGCGCCGCAGCGCCGCATCGACGGCTGCGAGCCATCCGCACGCTGGCCGCGGCCGGCGTGCCGGTGGGTGTGAGCGTAGCGCCGCAGATTCCCTTCGTGACCGAAGACATGGAACTGGTGCTCGAGGCCGCGTGGGAAGCCGGTGCGCGCAGCGCCTTCTACACGGTGGTGCGGCTGCCTTGGGAGGTCGCGCCGCTCTTCAAGGAATGGCTTGCGCTGCACTATCCGCAGCGCGCCGACCGCATCATGGCGCGCATCCACGAGATGCGCGGCGGCAAGGACTACGACGCCGACTTCGCCACGCGCATGAAAGGCTCAGGCCTGTGGGCCGACCTGATCCATCAGCGTTTCGAGAAGGCTGCGAACCGCCTCGGCTTCAACCGCGAGCGCATTCCGCTGGACATCACCGCGTTCCGGCCGCCGGGCGCCGTGGGGCAGGGCAGCTTGTTCTAGTGGTGCGGGCTGGAAGCAGCAAAGATTCATATATGAATCGGCAAAGGGCCAATTGCGGAAAAAACGTCTTGGCGGAGATAGTGGATTAGATCAACTATCTGCTATTTCCATATAAATGGCAGCCGCGCGAAATAGCCCTCCGGCGATGACCTATTTGAAATTTATTTTGCGAAGGCACCCGTCGACGATAATTGGTCAGTTGCCGTTCAGTTTCTTGTAATTGTATCCGCACCTCATAGACTTTAATCGATTGCAAAGCAGAGATTGATCGATAGCAAAAATAGAATTGATAAATCGAAGCGCCACAAGCGAAATTGCAGTCACCTATTGACAGAAAGAATCTCGTGCTCGACCTGAATGAAGTCGCAATGTTCGTCCAAGTCGCGCGCTTCGGCAGTTTTGCCGAGGCGGCGCGGCAGCTGCGCATGCCCTCGGCAACGGTGAGCCGCCGCATCCAGCAGCTCGAGGCGCGCCTGGGCACCCGGCTGATGCAGCGCTCGACCCGCAAACTCACGCTGACCAGCGCGGGAGAAACCTTTCGTGAACGATGCGGCCCCGCGGTCGAGGAGCTGATCGAAGCAGGGCAATCGCACGTCTCCGGCAGCCAGGAGCCGTGCGGCCCGGTACGGGTGGCTGCATCGGCCAGCTTCTTCGAATACTTCGAGATGGAATGGGTGACGGCGTTTCTCGATGCGCATCCGTTGGTCCAACTCGACTTCGTTCTCAGCGATGTCCCAGCGGATCTCATTGCCGATCGCATCGACGTGGCATTTCGCATCGGCCCGCTGGCCGATTCGAGCTACGTTTCCCGAAGGATTTTCGCGAGCCACGCTGGCCTCCTGGCCAGCCCCGCCTACCTGGCGGCGCACGGTGTACCCGCCACGCTGCAAGAGCTGAGCGAGCACGAATGCCTGACGCAGCCACCGGAAACCGGCAGCCACGCCACCTGGCGCCTGCAGGGGCCTGACGGCACAGAGGAAGAAGTGCGAGTGAGAGGGCGCTTCACCAGCAACGTGCAGGTGGCGCTGCGCAGGGCCGCCTGCGCCGGGCTCGGCATCGTCGCGTTGCCGGCGGTCCTGACGGCATCGGAAGTGGCCACGGGCCAGCTGGTGCCCGTGCTGCCGCTGTACATGCGAGCGGGACGCGGGATGAGCGTGGTGTATCCCAGCCGCCAACAGCGCCCCCTGGCGGTTTCGGCATTCGTCGACATGGCGGTGGAAAAACTCTGCCTGCAGGAATGGATGCCGCTGTCCAGCGCGGAGCCTGTGTGAACGAGGGTGGGTGGCCTCAATTGGCGCGACCCATACTGGGGAATTGAAATTTTTCTTGGTGCATGACATGCAATGTGTCATGCCCATTGCCTCAAAACTGAGTGGCTGACTCCCACTTGCGGCGCCAGTAACGAGTCATAAAGTAGTAAAAAATTGTCGCGTGCGCTGATTCGTTTCATGCGGAATGTCCTTGCGGACTGCTTCGAATTGAACGCATCTTTCAGTACGGGCCAATTCATCCATTTTCATCGTTTTCAAGATGGATCGAACTTTATTTGGCAAGGAGATAGCGGATGCAAATTGATCGAATTGGCGCGAAGTGCCGGCGGTGAACTGACATGAGCGCCGCAAGCAGGACACGCCCATTGCTGAGGCTCGGCGTCTACAAGCTGCCGCTTGCCGAAGTCGTCGTGATCCAGACGATCGTGCGGCTGTATGCGAGCGACGCCGCGTTCCCGTGGCAGCTGGTCAATGCGCCGCCGTACGACGCGCTGCTGGTCGATGGTGCCGCCGTGGAAGAGGGCTGCCCGCAGGTGGCCGGCATGGCCGCTGCCGTGCTCAGGCTCACGCGCATGCATTCGGGCGGAAAGCCGGACACGCTGGAGCGGCCGATACGTGCCGACAGGCTGCAGCAATGGCTCAAGACCACCGAGCACGCGCTGCGCGAGGCCATGCCCGCGCGGTCGACGCTGGACGACGCAGCCGCCATGGAGATCGAGGTTTCCGATTCGGTGCGCTTCATGCTCCGCCGCTGGCCGCCAGCCCTGCTGTTGCGCAACGACCTCGACAACATCCGCATGGCGAGCCTGCTGGCACGGCGTGCATTGAACGCGGGCGAACTGGCCGACATCAGCCAGCTTCCGTTCTCCCAGTGCGTTTTATTCCTGCATTCGCTGCAAACGGCCGGTGTGCTTGAACTGCATGTGGGGCCGGCTGTGCTCTCCCACGCGCCGCGCAGCGACGGGGCAGTGCGACGCGACTTCGGGCCAGGTCTCATCAACGGCATCCGCCGCCGGCTGGGCCTGCGAACTTCATGCTGAAGGAAGGATGAAGGAACTTCTGAGGGAGGTCCGGTCCCGCCGCGCCACCGTATTGGCGACGGCTGCGCGGTGATCACTTCGAGGGAGAGCCAAGTCACCCAATGACTTCAGGCCAGTCCGTATGGAAGAACTGTCCTTCGGGTTTGTCGGTGCGCTCATACGTGTGCGCGCCGAAGAAGTCGCGCTGCGCTTGCAGCAGGTTCGCCGGCAGGCGCTCTGTGCGGTAGCTGTCGTAGTAGGCCAGCGAGGCGCTGAACGCCGGCACCGGAATGCCGTTGCTCACCGCCAGCGCCACCACCTCGCGCCAGTTCTGCTGCGTGCGGTTCAGCAGGTCCTTGAAGAACGGATCGAGCATCAGGTTGCCCAGCGCCGGGTCGGTGCGGAAGGCGTCGGTGATGCGGTTCAGGAAACGCGCGCGGATGATGCAGCCGCCGCGCCAGATGGAGGCGATGCCGCCGAGGTCGAGCCTCCATTGCTTCTTGTCGCCCATCGTCTTGATGAGGTCGAAGCCCTGTGTGTAGCTGATCACCTTGGAGGCATACAGCGCGTCGTGCACCTTGGCCACCAGCGCCTTCTTCTCGAGCGAGAGTTCGATCTTCGGGCCCTGCAGCACCTTGCTCGCCGCCACGCGCGCCTTCTTCTGCGACGACAGCACACGCGCCTCGACCGCGGCGTTGATGGTGCTGATGACCACCGCGTTCTCGGCCGCGTTGATCAGCGTCCATTGGCCCGTGCCTTTCTGGCCCGCCTTGTCGAGGATGAGGTCGACGATGGGCTTGCCCGTTTCCGGGTCCTTCTGTTCGAGCGCCTTGGCGGTGATCTGGATCAGATAGCTCTGCAGCTCGCCGTTGTTCCATTCGTTGAAGATCGCTGCCATCTCGTCCGTGCTGAAACCGGCCGCCTTGAACAGGCTGTAGGCCTCGCAGATCAGCTGCATGTCGCCGTACTCGATGCCGTTGTGCACCATCTTCACGTAGTGGCCGGCTCCGCCGGGGCCGATATGGATCACGCAGGGCTCGCCGTCCACCTTGGCCGCGATGCTCTCGAAGATAGGCTTCATCACCTCCCAGGTGGAAAGCGGGCCGCCCGGCATGATCGACGGGCCCTTGCGCGCGCCTTCCTCGCCGCCCGACACGCCCGCGCCGATGAAGCGCAGGCCCTTGGCTGCAAGGTAGGCGTCGCGGCGCTCGGTGTCGGTGTAGAGGCTGTTGCCGCCGTCGATGACGATGTCGTCCTTGTCGAGCAGCGGGATGAACTGTTCGATCACCTGGTCGACCGGCGCGCCGGCCTTCACCATGATCTGGATCTTGCGGGGCCTGGCCAGGCTCTGAACGAACTCCTCGAGCGTCTTCGCGCCGACCAGCTTCTTGCCGGGGTTGGCCGCGATGAAGGCTTCGGTGGTCGCCTCGGTGCGGTTGTACACGCTGACCTGGAAGCCGCGGCTTTCCACGTTCAGCACGAGGTTCTGGCCCATCACGGCCAGGCCGATCAATCCGAAATCGCTTTTGTTGCTCATGGCCCCTTCTTTCATGTGCGTGCGCCGGAATGCCAGCGCACCGGTTTGATTCGCGGAACATTTTGCCGGTGTCGGGCCTGGGACAGAGATGGGCGCGTTTTATTCCCGCTTGGCAAGCGGGCATGGCTTGGGGTGTGGGCGCGGTCCGCGAAGTGCCCCGCGTCGAGCCTGGGCAGCTCAGGGCTTGGCGGCGCGCTGGCCCTTCGCGTCGATGACCACCTCGCCGTCTTCCTTCAGGAAAGCGCCTTGCTGCGGATGCGGCAGGATGTCGAGCACAGCTTCCGAAGGCCGGCACAGCCGCGTGCCGAGCGGCGTCGTCACTATCGGCCGGTTGATGAGGATGGGGTGCTGCAGCATGAAGTCGATCAGCTGTTCGTCGGTCCACTTCGGGTCGTCGAGGCCGAGTTCGTCGTACGGCGTGCCCTTGCGGCGCAGCACCTCGCGCACCGGAATGCCCATCGCGGCGATGAGCTGCTTCAGCGTGGCGCGGTCGGGCGGGTGCTGGAGGTACTCGATGACCCTGGGCTCGTCGCCCGTGTTGCGGATCAGCGCGAGCACGTTGCGGGACGTGCCGCAGGCGGGGTTGTGATAGATCGTGATGTCGTTCATGGAAGTGGAATGCTCAATCGAAGTGCCAATGCCGCAAGGGTCACGAACAGCACAGGCAGCGTCAGCACGATGCCGATCTTGAAGTAATACCCCCAGCCGATGGCCGTGCCCTTCCTGGCGAGCACGTGCAGCCAGAGCAGGGTGGCAAGGCTGCCGATGGGCGTGATCTTGGGGCCGAGGTCGCAGCCGATCACGTTGGCGTAGACCATCGCTTCCTTCACCGCGCCGCTCGCGTTCGATGCGTCGATGGACAGCGCGCCCACCAGCACCGTCGGCATGTTGTTCATGACCGACGAGAGCCCCGCCGCGAGAAAGCCCGTGCCCATCGCCGCGCCCCAGACGCCGCCTTGCGCAAAGACATTCAGCAGTGCGGCGATGTGGCCCGTCAGCCCCGCGTTGCGCAGCCCGTAGACCACGAGGTACATGCCCAGCGAGAAGACCACGATCTGCCAGGGCGCGCCATGCAGCACCTTCCTGATGCTGATCACCGGGCCGCGTCCCGCGACCGCCAGCAGCACGACCGCGCCAAAGGCCGCCACCGCGCTGACCGGCACACCCAGGGGCTCCAGTCCGAAGAAGCCTACGAGCAGCAGCAACAGCACGACCCAGCCCGCGCGGAAGGTCGCGGGGTCGCGGATCGCAGCGGCCGGCGGCTGGAGTTGGCCGACGTCGTAGCTTGTCGGGACGCCGCGTCCAAAGCGAAGCAGCAGCACCAGCAGGCTCGCGAGCACCGCCGCGATGTTCACGGGAATCATGACCGAGGCGTATTCGCCGAAGCCGATCTTGAAGAAGTCCGCCGAGACGATGTTCACCAGGTTCGACACGATCAGCGGCAGGCTGGCCGTATCGGCGATGAAGCCCGCCGCCATCACGAAGGCGAGCGTGGCCGCCGGCGAGAAACCCAGCGCGACGAGCATCGCCATCACGATGGGCGTGAGGATCAGTGCCGCGCCGTCGTTGGCGAACAGCGCGGACACGGCAGCGCCCAGCAGCACGATGAACGCGAACAGCAGCCGCCCGCGTCCGCCGCCCCAGCGCGCCACGTGCAGCGCGGCCCATTCGAAGAAGCCCGCTTCGTCGAGCAGCAGGCTGATGACGATCACGGCAATGAAAGTGCCGGTCGCGTTCCATACGATGCCCCAGACGACGGGGATGTCGGACAGCTGGACCACGCCGAGCAACAGCGCGACCGCCGCCCCGAGCGAAGCGCTCCAGCCGATGCCCAGCCCGCGCGGCTGCCAGATCACCAGCACGAGCGTGAAGATGAAGATTGCGACGGCGCTCAGCATGCCGGCGGGCACCCGGTGGTGCAGGGTTCGCCCTGGCAGCAGTTCTGCGTGAGGTAGGCAAGCAGGCCGTTCATCCGGTCGAACGCCGCACGGTAGATGAGGTTGCGGCCCTGCCGCTCCTGGGAGACGAGCCCCGAATGCATGAGTTCCTTGAGGTGGAACGACAGCCCCGTTGCCGGCACCTCGAGCGCTTCGGTCAGCGCGCCGGGCGTGAGGCCGGCCGGGCCTGCCTCCACCAGCGCACGGAACACCCGCAGGCGAACGGGCTGCGCCAGTGCGGCCAGGGCGTGGACGACGTCATCTTCTTTCATATTTCAAATATCGTTGAATTATTGAATCATAGCAGCGTCGATCCGGCGCGGGCCGGTCATCGCGCTGGCGCACAACGGCCACCCGCAGTACACCATTGCCCCTACAGTCATTCCCCTCACAACGAAGGAGACAAGCCCCCATGTCCGACACCTACGTTCTAGTCCACGGCGCGTGGCATACCGGCGCCGAGATCGAAGCCGTGGCCGACGGCCTGCGCGCAGCCGGCCACACCGCGTACTGCCCCACGCTTGCCGGCAACAACCCCGGCGACGACCGCGCCAGCACCACGCTGGAGGACGCGATCGCCTCGGCCGTGCGCTACATCGAGGAGAAGAATCTCACCGAGGTCCGCCTCGCGGGCCACAGCTACGGCGGCATGGTGATCTCGGGCGTGGCGGACCGCATCGCGCCACGCCTGAAGCGGCTGGTGTACATCAACGCCTTCGTGCCGCTCGATGGCGAGTCGCTCAACGACATGGTGCCGCCGCCATACGTCGCGATGTTCGACGCCGTGGCGGCGGCCAACGCCAACGCGGTGACCCTGCCTTTCGAGATCTGGCGCGAAGCCTTCATCAACGACGCCGACCTGGCGACCGCGCAGGCGGCCTACGAAAAGCTCAACCCGCATCCGTATCGCACCTTCACCGACAAGATCAGGCTGCGGCAGCCGCTGGCCGCGCTGGCGCTGGGCAAGTCGTACGTCAACTGCCAGCAGGACACCGCGATGCCGCACGGCATGCCGTGGCATCCGCGCCTGTCGGAGCGGCTGGGCCTGTTCCGCCTGGTGGAGTGCCCCGGCAGCCACGAGATGTTCTTCTCGAACCCCGGGCGGCTCGCGCAGGCGATCCTGGAGGCGGGGCGGGACTGACCGGTCAGCTGCCGCCGAAGAGCGCGTCGTACACGCGGATGGATGCATAGGCGTCATTGGCCGCGTAGCGGATCTGCGCCTCGGTGAGCTGCCGGTTGGCCCAGTTTGACGTGGTCGCCTTGCGCGACTTGATGAAGCGGCGGTTGAACACCAGCGCCACGGCCGCCTTCACGCCAACCGACTTGCGGTAGCCGCGGTGGCGGAATTCGGTGTCGATGTCGAACACCGCCTTCGGCTCGATGCCGAGCCGCAGGCGGATCAGCGTGAGATCGCCCGAGAGCCCGAAGCCGACCTTGCGCAGCTCGGCCGAGGCGATCAGCGCGGCCACCACCGGGTTGCACTCGGTGCGGTGCAGCTGGAACAGCCACGCCGTGTCGCGCGTCGAGAACTGCACCACGTGCGGGCCGCCCGACACCTCGTTCTTCGCGAAGGTGGGCTTCGATTCGGTGTCGAAGCCGGCGATGCCGGCTGCCAGCAGCGTGGCGGCCGCGCGCTCGGCCTCCTGCAGCGTGGTGACGACGACGATGTCCTTGGGACCGAGGCCTTCGAAGGGTTCGAGCAGCGCGATCTGTTCGCGTTCGGGAAGGGGCGGGAGCGTCGGGTTGTGGGCGCTCACCGGGAGGCTGCCTTGCTTGTCTTTTTCTTCACTGCGGCTTTCTTGGCGGGTGTTTTCTTCGGCTTCGGCGGCTGGCCCGAGCGCAGCGCCGCCTCGTAGGCCCGGCGGCCCCAGAGTGCGGCTTCGTTCCGGTCCTCGAACAGGTCCGCCGGGGCTTGCCGGTACGACATCGGCATCGACTGGCCCTGGCGCACGTAGGTGAACGGCGGCAGGTCGAGCGCGTCGAAGTACGGCGCGCTCTCGGCATCCGACTTGAGGTAGAGCGTGTCGTTGGCCACGAGGGCGATCATGCGGTCCTCGTGCCACACGCCATGGCCGCCGAACATGCGGCGCGTGCGGATGCGGCCCAGGCGCTCGAAGGTTTCGTGCAGGCTATCGACGAAATCGCTCATGCCGTGATCTCGATGCGGTTGCCGTCCGGGTCCAGCACCACGCTTTCGTAGTAGCCGTCGCCGGTGCGGCGCGGGCCGTCGAGCAGCGGATGGCCGTCGGCCTTCAGGCGTTGCGTGAGTTCGTCGACTGCTGCGTCGGAGCCCACGCTGATCGCGAGGTGCGTCCAGCCCATGCGCTGTGCGCCGGCCTCCGCCGTCACGGGAGAGAGCGTGCTCGTCGTCATGGCCTCGATGCGTGCGCCGTCGCCAAGGCTCAGGAAGCACGAGGCAAAGCCCTTGGCCGGATTGACGTAGCCCGCGCCGGCGGTGGCGCCGAAATAGTCGACATAGAAGCGCTTGCAGCGCTCGAGATCGGTGGTCCAGAGTGCGATGTGGTCGATGCGCATGGAGCGGGGAAAAATTGGAACGGGTTCAGCCGATGCGCCATGGCGGGCGCGCGGGCGACCAATGGTAGGCGATGCGTTCGCGGCCGCTCGTCGGATGGCGGTCGACCGCACCGCGCTGGAGGCCATAGCGCTCGTAGAAGCGCTGCGCCGGCGTGTTGGTGGCGGCCACGTGCAGCCACCAGCCGGTCGGAAGGCGCACGCAGGCCTCGTCGAGCAGGGCCTTGCCCAAGCCCTGGTTGCGCAGGTGGGGCTCGACGAAGAGTTGCGCCACGTACTCGCGCCGCTCCAGCAGCACCATGAACGCCAGCACCTGCCCGTCGCGCTCCGCCAGCACCACGTCGGCAGGCGCCCCGAATTCGGTCTGCACGCGGCGCAGCCAGTGAGCGATCGGCTCGATATGGGGGAGGCCCCGGTTGGCCGCGATCCACGCGCGGCGCCAGATGCCGGCCAGCACCATGTTCTCTTCGGCAGTGCCTTCGCGCGACCGCAGATGGAAGGCGGGAATTTGGGCGGCGGACATGTGTTTCATGATACGGCGCGAGGCCGCCGCGGTCGATGAGACTTTACGCGCGCAGCGTTTGCGCGTGGTGCGCAATGTGGTCGGCCATGAAGCTCTGGATGAAGTAGTAGCCGTGGTCGTAGCCCGCGTGGCGGCGCAGCGTGAGCGGCTGGCCGGCTGCGAAGCAGGCGGCCTCGAACGCCTCGGGGTGCAACTGCTCGGCGAGGAACTTGTCGGCCAGGCCCTGGTCGACGAGGATGCCTTGCGGGTAGGGCGCCGCGACCTGCGATTTCATGAGCGCGCTCGCGTCGTGCGCCAGCCACTGCGCGCGGTCGGCGCCGGGATGGCCCAGGTAGCCGCCGAACGCCTTCTCGCCCCATGGGCACTGCGTGGGTGCGCAGATCGGCGCAAAGGCCGAGAGCGATTTGAAGCGCCCCGGATGCCGCAGCGCCAGCGTCAGCGCACCGTGGCCGCCCATCGAGTGGCCGGAGATGCCGATGCGCTCGCCGTCGATGGCGAAGTGCCGGGCCACAAGCGGCAGCAGCTCGTGCACGATCCAGCTTTCCATGCGCCAGTGCGTGGCCCACGGCTCGCGCGTGGCGTCGAGGTAGAAGCCGGCGCCGATGCCGAAGTCCCAGTCGTCCTTCGCGCCAGGCACGCACTCGGCGGCGGGGCCGCGCGGGCTGGTGTCGGGCGCGATCAGCGCGATGCCCAGGCTCGCGGCCATGCGCTGTGCGCCGGCCTTCACCGCGAAGGTTTCCTCGTTGCAGGTCAGGCCCGCGAGGTAGAGCAGGGCGGGCACGCGCTCGTGCGCGACCTGCGGCGGCAGGTACACCGAGAAGCGCATCGGCAAGCCGATTTCATGCGAGCGGTGCTCGTGGAAGCTTTGCACGCCGCCGAAGGCGTGGTGTTCGGAAAGAGTCTTGGGGCTGTTGTCGGTCATTGCGGGTTTTGGCTGCGCAGGGCGGGTACGAGTTCGAGCACGGCATCGGCAAAGACGCGCGGCGCTTCCTGCGGCATGTTGTGGCCCACGCCGGGCACAAGGCGGTGCGAACGCGGCCCGCTGAAGCGGTGCGCGTGCGCCGATGCGTCGGCGGGCGGGCGCACGCCGTCGTCGAGGCCGTCGAAGGTGATGGTGGGCACTGTGATCGTGGGCTGGGCCGACAGGCGGCGTTCGATGTACGCATAGGCCGGGTCGCCCGGCACGAGGCCGAAGCGATGGCGGTACGACTGGATCACCACGTCCACGAAGTCGGGATGGTCGAAGGCGGCGGCGCTGCGCTCGAAAGTGGCGTCGTCGAATTTCCACGTGGGCGACCACAGCTTCCACAGCAGCTTCGTGAGCGCCTTGCGGTCTTTCCCGAGGCCGGCGCAGCCGCGGTCGCTGTGGAAGTAGTACTGGTACCAGAGGCTGTGCTCGTTGGCCGGCGTGTCCGGCTCCATCGCCTTGGCGATGTCCTGGATGTTGTAGCTGTTGAAAGACACCAGCCCCGCGACGCGTTCGGGCCACAGCGCCGCGACCACGCAGGCGGCGCGGCCGCCCCAGTCGTAGCCAGCCAGCACCGCGCGCTCGATCTTCAGCGCATCGAGCAGCGCGAGCAGGTCGGCGCCCAGCGCGGCCTGCTCGCCCGAGCGCGGCGTGGCCTCGCTCAGGAAGCGCGTGGCGCCGTAGCCGCGCAGGTACGGCACGATCGCGCGGCAGCCCTGGTCGGCCAGCATCGGCGCGACTTCGGCATACGTGTGGATGTCGTACGGAAAGCCGTGCATCAGCAGCACTGGCGGGCCATCGGCGGGGCCGGCTTCGAAGTACGCAACTTCGAGCACACCGGCCTCGATCTTGTGCAGGGGCTCCATGCGGGTCATGGCCGGTGCCTGCAGTGGTCTTAGTAAAGGACGACGCCGCGGATGGACTCGCCGCGCTTCATCAGATCGAAGCCCTTGTTGATGTCTTCCAGCGGCATCGTGTGCGTGATGAGGCTGTCGATGTCGATCTTGCCTTCCATGTACCAGTCGACGATCTTCGGCACGTCGGTGCGTCCGCGTGCACCGCCGAAGGCCGAGCCTTCCCACTTGCGGCCGGTGACCAGCTGGAACGGGCGCGTGCTGATCTCCGCACCCGCCTCGGCCACGCCGATGATGATGCTGCGGCCCCAGCCCTTGTGCGTGCACTCGAGCGCCTGGCGCATCACCTTGGTGTTGCCGATGCATTCGAAGCTGTAGTCCGCGCCGCCGTCGGTCAGCTGCACGATGGCGTCGACGACGTTCTCGGTGTCCTTCGGGTTGATGAAGTGCGTCATGCCGAACTTGCGCGCCATGGCCTCGCGCTCGGGGTTCAGGTCGACGCCGATGATCTTGTCGGCGCCCACCATCTTCGCGCCCTGGATCACGTTCAGCCCGATGCCGCCGAGGCCGAACACCACCACGTTCGCGCCGGCTTCCACCTTGGCCGTGAAGATCACCGCGCCGATGCCGGTGGTGACGCCGCAGCCGATGTAGCAGACCTTGTCGAAGGGTGCATCCTCGCGGATCTTGGCCAGCGAGATCTCGGGCGCGACCGTGTAGTTGCTGAAGGTCGAGGTGCCCATGTAGTGGAAGATGGGCTTGCCGTCGAGGCTGAAGCGCGAGGTGGCGTCGGGCATCAGGCCCTTGCCCTGCGTGCCGCGGATCAGCTGGCACAGATTGGTCTTGCGGCTCAGGCAGAACTTGCACTGCCGGCACTCGGGCGTGTAGAGCGGAATGACGTGGTCACCCTTTTTGAGTGTGGTGACGCCGGGGCCCACGTCGACCACGATGCCCGCGCCTTCATGGCCGAGGATGGCCGGGAAGATGCCTTCGGGGTCGGCGCCCGAGAGCGTGTAGTAGTCGGTGTGGCAGATGCCGGTGGCCTTGATCTCGACCAGCACCTCGCCGAATTTCGGGCCCTCGAGGTCCACGGTTTCGATGGTGAGCGGGGCTGCGGATTTCCAGGCGACGGCGGCTTTGGTTTTCATGGCGGGTTTCGGGGGAGAAGCAAAAAACGTTAAGGATACTCAGGCAGGGCCGGCAGGGAAGATACCCGACATGCCGATAAACCCGGGCAGGTGGCGAACATTCCAGACCCAGTCTCTCAGCGCGGGGAATTCGTCGAGCGAAATGCCGCCCTCGCCAGCGAGCGCGACATACGGGAAGCAGGCAAGGTCGGCAATGGTCGGACCGGGCGCCGAGGCCAGCCAGTGCAGGCCGGCGCTCGCCTGTTCGGCGAGATGGTCGTCGAGCACGCGGAACACCGCGCGCGCGCCGCTGCGGCAGGCCTCGATGTCGAGGTTGTGGTAGCCGAGCGCATCGTGCAGCCGCGCGGCCGATGCCGTGCGCGTGATCTCGTCGGCGGTGGCGAGCCACATCGCGATCTGGCCGCGCAGCTTCGCGTCGCCGGGATACCACCGGCCTTGCGTGTCGTAGAAGCTTGCGAGGTACACCAGGATGGCTTGCGCATCGCGCAGCAGGAAGCCGTCGTCATCGAGCACCGGGAGCTGGCCGAGCGGGTCGACGTTTGCAATGAACGCGGCGGATTTGTGCTCGCGTCCCGGAAAGAAATCGACTGGCACCGTGTCGTACGCGATGCCCAGCCAAGCCAGCATCTGCCGCACCTTGAAGCAGTTGCCCGACAGCGGGTAGTCGTAGAGCTTGATCGTTGTCGTCATGCCGCAGCCCTCACGCCGAAGCGCATGCCGCGCTCGCGCAGCCAGCGCCGGTAGGTGACGGAGGAGGTGTCGCCGCGCGTCGGTGTCTCGGCGCGGCCTTCGAGCGGCATGCGCTTGAAGGCGTGGTTCTCGAGGATCGGCTTGTCCTGGCCGAAGATGGTGTGCTGGAAGGCGATGAGCTCGGCATTGGTGGAGTCTTCGTCGTAGCAGGCGAGGACGGTGTGGGCGATCACGTGTTCGTCGTCGATGGGCTGCAGGAAGAGGCCGATGGCGTCGAGTTCGCCCGCGCGAAAGCTCGATTTGTAGAGCATGGCCGAGAAGGGCTGCATTACACGGTACTTGTAGAGCACCTCGCTGCCCGAATCGTGCGCGGCAGAGGCGCGCGGCTGCCAGAAGCGGCAGTCGGTGGCCCAGATCTCACCGCTGCCGGGATCGACCTGCACCTCGTATTGCGCCACCTCGGTGTGTGGCACCTTGCCGAGGTAGTCGGCGTGCACGAAGGGAAAGTGCGCCATGTCGAGAAAGTTCTCGATCACGCGCAGGCCCGACACCGCCACGCCGATGCCGCCGCAGTCGACGATGCGGCGGCCGGGCTCGGCGTATTCCGGAAACTCGAAGAGGGGACGCGCGGGGCGGCCGCTCGGGCAGACCCAGAGATAGCCGTAGCGCGACTGCACGGCGAGCGGCCGGTCGCCAAGGCAGCAGTGAGGCGCGCCATCGGCATCAGTGCGGAGTTGCACGGTTTCGCCCAGCAGGCGGGTCGTCCGGGGCATGGGCGCGGCAGGCCCGACGACCAGCCAGTCGTCGAGCATGTTGGGATCGTCTGTGACGAAGGGCATGGTGGTTCCTTCAGCCTTGTGGTCGTGCTTCGATCTCGGAGCGCAGGTTCCGCGCGGCTGCGTGCAGCGTCTTCATCGCACTGGAGCCGGGGGCAGCCTCCGTCCACAGGTGGGCGAAGGTGAGCCGGGGCTGCGCTTCGAGCAGCAGCGCGACGGTCTTCACCTCGCTGAGCGTGCCTTGCCAGGCACCCGACCCAGCGTCGATTGCGAAGCCCTGCCGTGCGAGGGCTTCGCGCGCGGCCTGCGCGCCGGCGCGGACGGTCAGCGTACGGCAGAAGTGCCAGCCGGCCGGTACGGCGCCGGACAGCGACGGCGGTGCGGCGGAAATATCTTGCGCAAGGTTGACCCACAGCATGCCCGCGGCATCCACCGCGGCGAACACCTTGGCGCAGACGTTGCGCGGCGCCTGCATGGTCGGATGGGCCGGAATGTGGGTGCACTGTCCGCTGCCCGCGGCGTACTGCCAGCCGTGGTAAGCGCAGGAGAGGCGGTTTTCGATCACCTGGCCGAGCGTGAAGCGCACGCTTCGGTGCGGGCACCGGTTTTCCCACGCCTGGGCGGCGCCGTCGGCCGAGCGCCAGAGCGCGAGTTCCTGGCCCTCCGCAAAGCCGGCGACGATGTTGGCGCCGGGGCGCACGCCGGCGGAGGGCGCCACTGGATGCCAGGTGCAAGCGTGTGGATTCGTCATGCTGCCCCGGTTGAAAACAGGGTACGTCGGGTAGAGCTGCGCATGGGGTTTTCTCCGGTCGTGGGAGCTCGGGGCTCGGTGGGGATGGCATAGCATTCGGTGTGCCGCCAGCAAGCACCGAACCTACCGTTTCTGTTCCCTTGATGAAAGCCAAATGCCGAGACGCTACTTTTCATTCCTGAAACGCTGGCCCGCATGAGCCGCATCGATCTCGCGCTGATCGAAGCCTTCGTGCTCGTCGTGCAGAGCGGCAGCCTGACGAAGGCCGAGAGCCTGTCGGGTGTGTCCAAGGCCACGCTGAGCCGGCAGCTCACGCGGCTGGAGGAACTGCTGGGTGCGCAACTGCTGATGCGCAGTTCGCGCAGCGTCACGCCGACCGAGGCGGGGCGCGCGTTCTTCGCGCGCTGCGAAGGCCTGCTCGACGAGGTGACGGGCCGGCTGGAAACGGCGTGCACCGAAATCCAGGAGATCACGGCCGGCGTCTCGGGCAGCCTGTCGCTGCTGTCCGATACCCAGTTCAGCACCTCCTTCGTCTGCCATGTGGTGAAGCTGTTCCTCGAATCGCACCCCAACGTACGCTGCCATCTCGACGTGGCGAGTCGCCTGAACGCGCCGCAGATCGGCGAGGTGGACTGCTATGTCTGCTCGGAGCCGCCTGATGTGCCGAACCTTGTTGCCAAGCTGCTTGGGCGCCTGAACTACGGCCTCTATGCAAGCCCGCAGTATCTTGAGCGCCAAGGCATGCCACAGGCGCCCGACGAGCTGCTGCGTCATCGGTCGATCGTGATGAAGGAGGGCTCGGGGCCGTCGCAGGTGCTGCTGGTGTCTGGCGCGTCGGACAGCTATGCGTTTCGCCCGGAGCCGGCTTTCGAGACCAACGACCACTGGGTGATGAAGACCTTCTGCATCGACGGCTTCGGCATCGCGTTGCTGCCAGCCTTTTTCGCCCGGCCCGAAGTGGTGCAGGGCGTGCTGGTGCCGGTGCTGCCGCAATGGCAGCCGGAGCCGCGGCGCATCTACTGCGCCTTCCAGCGGCAGCGCTACATGGGACAGAAGCTGCGGGCGTTCGTCGATCTCATGGCGCGCTGCGTGGTCGACATCGATTCGTACAACTACTACGTCGGCTCGTCAGCAGCCAAGCCGCCCCGGGCGGTAGCGAGACCATAATGGAGGTCGCCTGACGCCTCATCCATCATGAAGAAAATACTCGTCCTCAACGGCCCCAATCTCAACCTGCTCGGCACTCGCGAGCCTGAACAGTACGGACGCGACACGCTGGCCGATGTCGAGCGCCTGTGCAAGGACACGGGCGCGAAGCTCGGCGTCGAGATCGAATGCCGCCAGTCGAACCACGAAGGCGTGCTGGTCGACTGGATCCAGGAAGCCGGCCGTGAAGTTGCTGCCGGCAACATGCTCGGCGTGGTGATGAACCCCGGTGCCTACACCCACACCTCGATCGCGCTGCACGATGCGATCAAAGGCGCGAGCGTGCCGCTGATCGAACTGCACATCTCGAACGTGCATGCGCGCGAGGAGTTTCGCCACAAGTCGTACATCTCGCCTGCGGCGCGCGGGATCATCGTGGGGCTGGGCGTGAAGGGCTACACGCTTGCCATCGCGGCCTTGGTTCCCTGAGGGGAGTTTTCGCGGAACACCGCGGAACCGGCTTTGCCGGGCCGCTGGTGCTGCCCCCTGCAAGGGGGGCTCAATACTGCTGCTTGGGCGCCGCGGCCTTCCAGCTGCGGCTGATGCGCCCGGCGCTGTCGATGCTTTCCAGGTGCACGTCGAAACCCCAGAGCCGGGCGACGTGCTTCAGCACTTCTTCCGCCCCGTCGTGCAGAGGCAGGTTGTTGCGCTGCGTGTGGCGCAGCGTCAGCGAGCGGTCGCCGCGTGTGGCCACGCTCCACACCTGGATGTCGGGCTCGCGGCTGCTGATGTCGTACTGGCGTGAGAGCGATTCGCGCAATGCGTGGTAGCCGCTGTCGTCGTGGATGGCGGACACCTCGAGCTCGGCCTCGCTCTGGTAGTCGCGGATCGAGAACAGGCGGAAGTCGCGCATCGTCTTCGGGCTCAGGAACTGGCCGATGAAGCTCTCGTCCTTGAAGTTGCGCATCGCGTAGTCGAGCGTCTTGACCCAGTCGGTGCCCGCGAAATCGGGGAACCAGCGGCGGTCTTCCTCGGTCGGCTTCTCGCACACGCGGCGCAGGTCGGTCATCATGGCGAAGCCGAGGGCATAGGGGTTGATGCCGCTGTAGGCGCGGTGGCCCACCGGCGGCTGGAAGATCACGCCCGTGTGCGAGCTGAGCCACTCCATCATGAAGCCGTCCGCCAGCTGGCCGCGGTCGTACATGGTGTTGAGCAGCGTGTAGTGCCAGAAGGTGGCCCAGCCTTCGTTCATGACCTGCGTCTGGCGCTGCGGATAGAAGTACTGTGCGATCTTGCGCACGATGCGCACCACCTCGCGCTGCCAGGGTTCGAGCAGCGCAGCGTTCTTCTCGATGAAGTAGAGCAGGTTCTCCTGCGGCTCCGACGGAAAGCGCCGCGCTGCATCGGACTCGGCCGCTTGCTCGGCCCGCCGGGGCAGCGTGCGCCAGAGGTCGTTCACCTGCTGCTGCATGTGGCGTTCGCGGTCGGCGCGCTGGATGCTTTCCTGCGCCAGCGAACGCTTCTGCGGACGGCGATAGCGGTCGACGCCGTAGTTCATCAGCGCATGGCAGGAGTCGAGCAGTTCTTCCACCGCATCGAGGCCGTGGCGCTCCTCGCACTCGGCGATGTAGTGCCGCGCATAGACCAGGTAATCGATGATGGATGAGGCGTCGGTCCACATCCGGAACAGGTAGTTGCCCTTGAAGAAGCTGTTGTGGCCGTAGGCCGCATGCGCGATCACCAGGGCCTGCATGGCCATGGTGTTCTCTTCCATCAGGTAGGCGATGCACGGATCGGAGTTGATGACGATCTCGTAGGCCAACCCCATGTGGCCGCGCTTGTAGTTCTTCTCGGTCGAGATGAACTGTTTGCCGTACGACCAGTGGCGGTAGATCATGGGCATGCCCACGCTGGCGTAGGCGTCCATCATCTGCTCGGCGGTGATGACTTCGAGCTGGTTCGGGTACACGTCGAGGCCGTAGCCCTTGGCGGTAAGGGCGATCTCGGTGTGGTAGGTCTCGATGAGTTCGAAGGTCCAGTCGGAAGGGCTGGGCAGGCGGTCGAGCGCTCGTTCGGTGATCATGATGCCACCCCTTCCTTCTTGAACAGATCGCGGAACACAGGGTAGATGTCTTGCGCGTCCGACACCTTGCGCATCGCAAAGTTGGGCTCGACACCCTCGAGCTGCTGGTATTCCTGCCACAGGTTCTGCTCGGTCTCGGCCACCTGCACGTAGGCGTAATAGCGCACCACGGGCAGGATGTCGTTGACCAGCAGCTCGCGGCAGCGGCCGCTGTCCTGGTGCCAGTTGTCGCCGTCGCTGGCCTGCGCGCCGTACACGTTCCACTCGCCACTCGGATAGCGTGCCTTGATGATCTCGTCCATCAGCACCAGCGCGCTCGACACCACGGTGCCGCCGGTTTCCGTGGCGTGGAAGAACTCTTCTTCCGTCACCTCTTGCGCCTGCGTGTGATGACGCAGGAACACCAGGTCGATGGTCTCGTAGTGCCGCGTGAGAAACATGTAGAGCAGCATGAAGAAGCGCTTGGCCATGTCCTTGCGCGCCTCGTCCATCGAGCCCGACACGTCCATCAGGCAGAACATCACGGCCTTGGCGCTGGGCACGGGCGTCTTCACGCGGTTGCGGTAGCGCAGGTCGATGGGGTCGATGTAGGGCACGTGCCGCATGGTGCGGCGCAGTTCGGCAATCTGCTCTTCGGTCTCGCGTATTTCCTTCTGGATGAGCGCCTGGTCGGCCTGCGGGTGCTGCTTCAGGTGTTCGAGGTGCGCTTCGAGGCGCTTGAGCTCCTTGCGAGGCTCGCCGCCCAGCGCGATGCGGCGGGCGAGCGCGCCGCGCATCGAGCGCACCACGTGCAGGTTGTTGGGCGAGCCGTCGCTCGTGAAGCCGGCCCGGTGGCTCTTCCACTCGGGCACGTCGGCGATCTGCGTGCGGATGAGGTGCGGCAGTGCGAGGTCGTCGAAGAACACGCGCATGAACTCTTCGCGCGTCAGGCGGAAGACGAAGTCGTCCTCGCCTTCGCCGCTGTCGCCGGCCTCGCCGCTGCCGGAGCCGCTGCTGCTTCCTCCTTCGGGGCGCTTGATGCGGTCGCCCTTCAGGTACTCCTGGTTGCCCGGATGCACGTATTCGCGGTCGCCGCCGCGCGCATGCCCGAACACCGGCTCGGACACGTCGTGGCGCGGCAGGGTCACATCTTCGCCTTGCTCCAGTTCGCGGATGTTGCGGCCGCTGACGGCGCGCCTCACCGCTTCCTGGATCTGCCCCTTGTAGCGCCGGAGGAAGCGCTCGCGGTTGCCAATGGACTTGTTCTTGCCCGATAGCCGGCGGTCGATGATCTGCTGCAGGATGGCCACGATGGTTTCAGAGCTCCTTGCAAAAAGAGGACGAACGAAGGGTCGTCGTTATGAACTCTTGCGCACCCGCAGGTACCACTCGCAGAGCAGGCGGACCTGCTTGGCCGTATAGCCCTTCTCGACCATGCGGGTCACGAAGTCTTCGTGCTTCTTCTGCTCGTCGGCGCTGCTCTTGGTGTTGAAGCTGATCACCGGCAGAAGCTCCTCGGTGTTGGAGAACATCTTCTTCTCGATCACCGAGCGCAGTTTTTCGTAGCTGGTCCACGCCGGGTTGCGCCCTGCGTTGCCAGCCCGCGCGCGAAGTACGAAGTTGACGATCTCGTTGCGGAAGTCCTTCGGGTTGCCGATGCCTGCCGGCCGCTCGATCTTCTCGAGTTCGGCATTGAGCGATGCGCGGTCGAAAACTTCGCCGGTGTCCACGTCGCGGAACTCCTGGTCCTGGATCCAGTAGTCGGCGTAGGTCACGTAGCGGTCGAAGATGTTCTGGCCATACTCGCTGTAGCTCTCGAGGTAGGCAGTCTGGATCTCCTTGCCGATGAACTCGGCATAGCGCGGCGCCAGCAGCTCCTTGATGTAGCTGATGTACTTCTGCTCGATCTCCGGCGCGAACTGCTCGCGCTCGATCTGCTGTTCGAGCACGTACATCAGGTGCACCGGGTTCGCGGCCACTTCGGAACTGTCGAAGTTGAACACCTTCGAGATGATCTTGAACGCGAAGCGCGTGGAGACGCCGCTCATGCCCTCGTCGACGCCCGCGTAGTCGCGGTACTCCTGGATCGACTTGGCCTTGGGGTCGGTGTCCTTGAGGTTCTCGCCGTCGTATACCTGCATCTTGCTGAAGGTGCTGGAGTTCTCGGGCTCCTTCAGGCGCGTGAGCACCGAGAGCTGGGCCATCATTCGCAGCGTTCCAGGGGCGCAGGGCGCCTGGGCCAGCGACGAGTTGCGCACCAGCTTCTCGTAGATCTTGATTTCTTCCGAGGCGCGCAGGCAGTACGGCACCTTGACGATGTAGATGCGATCGAGGAAAGCCTCGTTGTTCTTGTTGTTGCGGAAGGCCTTCCACTCGCTCTCGTTGCTGTGCGCAAGCACGATGCCGTCGAACGGGATGGCGCCGAAGCCCTCCGTGCCCTTGAAGTTGCTTTCCTGTGTAGCGGTCAGCAGCGGGTGGAGCACCTTGATGGGCGCCTTGAACATTTCCACGAACTCCAGCAGGCCCTGGTTCGCGAGGCACAGGCCGCCGGAGTAGGCATACGCGTCCGGATCGTCCTGGGCATAGGTTTCGAGCTTGCGGATGTCGACCTTGCCGACCAGCGAGGAGATGTCCTGGTTGTTCTCGTCGCCCGGCTCGGTCTTGGCGACGGCGATCTGCCGCAGCACGGACGGGAAGCGCTTGACGACCTTGAACTGGCGGATGTCGCCACCGTACTCCTCGAGCCGCTTGACGGCCCAGGGCGAGAGAATTCGGTTCAGGTAACGGCGGGGAATGCCGTATTCCTTTTCAAGGATCTCGCCGTCCTCGATCGAGTCGAAGAGGCCGAGCGGGGATTCGTTGACCGGCGAGCCCTGAATCGCGTAGAAGGGCACGTGCTCCATGAGCTGCTTCAGGCGTTCTGCGATCGAACTCTTGCCGCCGCCGACCGGACCCAGCAGGTAAAGGATTTGCTTCTTTTCTTCCAGCCCCTGGGCGGCGTGGCGGAAATAGGACACCACTTGTTCTATGGCGTCTTCCATGCCATAGAACTCCTTGAACGCCGGATAGATCTTGATGACCTTGTTCGCGAAGATGCGCGAGAGGCGAGGATCGTTGCGCGTGTCAACCAGCTCGGGATCGCCGATGGCCTTGAGCATGCGCTCCGACGCGGTGGCATAGGCCGTGGGATCGCGCTTGCAGATGTCCAGGTAGTCCTGCAGCGAGATGACTTCCTCGCGGGTGCGCTCGTAGCGGGCGGCAAAGTTGCTGATCACATCCATGGTCACGCCTCCATCAAGTCAGTGGGCTTTTGGCCCGATGGCTTGCAGCAAAGGCCTTGCGCAACACTTAAAGGTTGCCTGCCCATGGCTGCATGCCGCGGAAAACTCCCTTACTACAATCTGCTAACAATCAGCATAAAGCAAAGATTGAACCTGGCAAATCATTCTTAAATTCAGAACCACACCGGCAAGTAAAGTTCCACAAAAAACAAGGAACTACTTTTCGGATTTCAGTTAAATTCAAAGGCTCGCGTTCCTAATTCTCTCCGGGTGAAAACACCTATGCCTGATGGCCATCGTCCGTTTTTGCCTTTTCTCCGGGAAAGCACCGTCTATTGAGCCTTGGGCTCAAAAAACAGACGTCTCCTGCAATAACGCGCGATCTGTCGTTTGGTTTATTGCACATCGAAAAAAAATATAAAAGCAATCCCCGCGCCGCTTTTCGATGGGCGGCTTGCGCATGTTGGCGTGGGAAAGTTGCTTGGGTGCAGGTCGGCATGTCCCGCGAAGGGGCGGGACGTGCACCGTCGATGTGCCTGCCAAGGGTCGCCGCAGCGTCGATGCACCAGCTGCGGACCCCACATTGCAAAGGGCCGCTAAGCGGCCCTTGTTGGAGTCAGATGCATCCGCCGGAGGTGAAGTCTCCGGGGTCGCATGTCGGACGGAAGAAGCGGGTCCGGTTCAGCTGAAGAATTCCTTCGCCTTGTCGAACCAGCCCTTGTCGGTCGGGCTGTGCTTGTCGCCGCCCTTCCTGAGCGACTCGTCGAGTTCTTTCAGCACCTTGCGTTGGTGCTCGGTGAGCTTCACGGGCGTCTCGACGCGCACATGGCAGTACAGGTCGCCGGGGTAGCTCGAGTTCACGCCCTTGATGCCCTTGCCGCGCAGGCGGAACTGCTTGCCGCTTTGCGTGCCTTCGGGAATGTCGATGGCCGCCGCGCCCTTGAGCGTGGGCACGTTGATCTCGCCGCCCAGCGCCGCCGTGGTCATGCTCACAGGCACGACGCAATGGAGGTTGTCGCCGTCGCGCTCGAAGATCTCGTGCTTCTTGAGCCGGATCTCGATGTACAGGTCGCCCGGCGGGCCGCCGTTGACACCGGGCTCGCCGCTGCCGGTCACGCGCATGCGCTGGCCATCGTCGATGCCTGCGCGGATCTTCACTTCGAGCGTCTTGTTGCGCTTGATCTTGCCCTGTCCGTGGCACACGGTGCAGGGCTCGGGAATGATCTTGCCGCTGCCGTGGCAGGTGGGGCAGGTCTGCTGCACGCTGAAGAAGCCCTGGCGCATCTGCACCGCGCCCGCGCCGTGGCAGGTGGTGCAGGTGATGGGTTTGGTGCCGGGCTTCGCGCCCGAGCCGTGGCAGGTGTCGCACTCGTCCCAGGTCGGGATGCGGATCTCGGTGGTCTTGCCTTCGGCGGCCTCCTCGAGCGTGATCTCCATCGCATAGCTCAGGTCGCTGCCGCGGAACACCTGGCGCCCGCTGCTGGTGCGGCCGCGGCCGCCGCCACCGAACACGTCGCCGAAGATGTCGCCGAAAGCTTCCGCGAAACCGCCGAAGCCCTCTGCGCCCGGTCCGCCGCGCATGTTGGGGTCGACGCCGGCATGGCCGTACTGGTCGTAGGCCGCGCGCTTCTGTCCGTCGGACAGCATTTCGTAGGCTTCCTTCACCTCCTTGAACTTGGCCTCGGCCTCCTTCGAGGTGTCGCCGTGGTTGCGGTCGGGGTGGTGCTTCATCGCAAGCTTGCGATAAGCCTTCTTGATTTCATCCTCGCTCGCGTTCTTGGGGACGCCGAGGGTTTCGTAGTAGTCGCGTTTGGTGGCCATGGCAGGTCGATCAGCGGATCAGGGGAGCAGCGGGAACTCGGGCAGCTTGAAGCGAGAAAGGCTGGAGCACCCTTTCAGGTGTTCCAGCCTCGGTCAATGGACTGAAGATCAGCCCTTCTTGACTTCCTTCACTTCGGCGTCGACCACGTTGTCGTCGGCCTGCGCATGCGCAGCAGCTTCCGCGCCAGCCGGGCCCGATGCGCCCGAGGCGCCTGCGGCCGCCTGCGATTCGGCATACATCTTCTCGCCGAGCTTCTGGCTCGCGGTCATCAGCGTGTTGGTCTTTGCCTCGATCGCGGACTTGTCTTCGCCCTTGAGGGCTTCTTCCAGGTCCTTGATCGCGGCTTCGATCGCGTCCTTCTCGGCGGCTTCGAGGCTCGCACCATGTTCGCCCAGCGACTTCTTCACGCTGTGCACCATGGCTTCGCCCTGGTTGCGTGCCTGCACGATCTCCAGCTTCTTCTTGTCGTCGGCCGCGTTCAGTTCGGCGTCCTTCACCATCTTCTGGATCTCGTCCTCGGACAGGCCCGAGTTCGCCTTGATGGTGATCTTGTTTTCCTTGCCGGTGCCCTTGTCCTTCGCGCCGACGTGCAGGATGCCGTTGGCGTCGATGTCGAAGCTCACCTCGATCTGCGGCGTGCCGCGCGATGCCGGCGGAATGCCTTCGAGGTTGAACTCGCCCAGGGCCTTGTTGCCCGCGGCGATGTCGCGCTCGCCCTGGAACACCTTGATGGTCACGGCCGGCTGGTTGTCTTCCGCCGTCGAGAAGGTCTGCGCGAACTTCGTCGGGATCGTGGTGTTCTTGGCGATCATCTTGGTCATCACGCCGCCCATGGTCTCGATGCCCAGCGACAGCGGGGTCACGTCCAGCAGCAGCACGTCCTTGCGGTCGCCCGAGAGCACCTGGCCCTGGATGGCGGCGCCGACGGCCACGGCTTCGTCGGGATTCACGTCCTTGCGCGGTTCCTTGCCGAAGAAGGCCTTCACCTTTTCCTGCACCTTGGGCATGCGGGTCATGCCGCCGACCAGGATCACGTCGTTGATGTCGCTCACGCTGATGCCGGCGTCCTTGATGGCCAGGCGGCAGGGCGCGATGGTGCGCTCGACCAGCTCGTCGACCAGGCTTTCCAGCTTGGCGCGGGTGAGCTTGATGTTCAGGTGCTTCGGACCCGAGGCATCGGCCGTGATGTAGGGCAGGTTGATGTCGGTCTGCGCGCTGTTCGACAGCTCGATCTTGGCCTTCTCGGCGGCTTCCTTCAGGCGCTGCAGGGCCAGCACGTCCTTGCTCAGGTCGACGCCTTGCTCTTTCTTGAACTCGGCAATGATGTAGTCGATGATGCGCTGGTCGAAGTCTTCGCCGCCCAGGAAGGTGTCGCCGTTGGTCGACAGCACTTCGAACTGCTTCTCGCCGTCCACGTCGGCGATCTCGATGATCGACACGTCGAAGGTACCGCCGCCCAGGTCATACACGGCGATCTTGCGGTCGGCCTTGTCCTGCTTGTCCAGGCCGAAGGCCAGGGCAGCAGCGGTGGGTTCGTTGATGATGCGCTTCACGTCGAGGCCCGCGATGCGGCCGGCGTCTTTCGTGGCCTGGCGCTGGGCATCGTTGAAGTAGGCCGGCACCGTGATCACGGCTTCGGTCACGGTTTCGCCGAGGTAGTCTTCGGCCGTCTTCTTCATCTTGCGCAGGATGTCGGCGCTGACTTGCTGCGGGGCGATCTTCTTGCCGCGCACTTCCACCCATGCGTCGCCGTTGTCGGCCTTGGCGATGGTGTAGGGCATCAGGTCGATGTCCTTCTGGACTTCCTTTTCCTCGAACTTGCGGCCGATCAGGCGCTTGATCGCGTACAGCGTGTTCTTGGGGTTGGTGACGGCCTGGCGCTTGGCCGAGGCACCGACCAGCACTTCACCGTCTTCCTGATAAGCGACGATCGACGGCGTGGTGCGTGCACCTTCCGAGTTCTCGATCACACGCGTAGTGTTGCCTTCCATGATCGACACGCACGAGTTGGTGGTGCCGAGGTCGATGCCGATGATCTTTGCCATGTTCTTACTCCTGAAAGCCTGAAAAATATGTTGTTATGAACTTGTGGATAACCCAGCTCGATTCAAGGGATGGAGCGGGGATTTCCTGTGGGAATCTTGTGTGCCGCGCCGATTACTTCGGCGCGCTGACCGTGACCAGCGCCGGGCGCAGCACCCGGTCGTTGATGGTGTAGCCCTTCTGCAGCACGCTCACCACGGTGTTGGGTTCCTGCTCGGGAGCGGGCACCACCGAGATGGCTTGGTGCTGGTGCGGATCGAACTTGGTGCCGGGCGCGGGGGCTACTTCGATCACCTTGTTGCGTTCGAGCGCGCTCTTGAGCTGGCGCAGCGTGGCTTCAGCGCCTTCGCGGATCTGCTCGGGCGTGGCGTCCTTGATGGCCAGGCCGGCTTCGAGGCTGTCGGTCACCGGCAGCAAGCTCTCGGCAAAGGCCTCGACGGCGAACTTGCGGGCCTTGGTGATCTCGTCGTCGGCGCGGCGGCGGGCGTTCTGCACGTCGGCCTGCGCGCGCAGGTACTGGTCGGCCAGTTCGGCATTCTTGGTCTGCAGGGCAGCGAGCTCGCCTTGTGCCACGGCCAGGGCGTCGAGCGCCTCGGCTTCATTGGCGGCTTGCGCTGCCTCCAGTTCTTCGGGGCTTGGCTCGCCTTGCAGCATTTGGGAATTCTGTGCGGATTGTTGCGGGTCAGACATTTTTCAAAGAACCGGCGTGCGCCGGAAAACAAACGATAGCCAGCCACATGGGGCTGCTCTAAAGCTTTTCAAGCGTAAAAATGCGGCCGAAAGGGCCGTAATACGGGTCGCGAAGTGGTTTTCGCGAGGGACACCGAGGAACCGGCTTCGCCGGGCCTCAGGTGTCGCCCCCGGTAGGGGGTTGGCGCAGCGGACACGAAGTGCCGCGCAGCCTGGGGGCGAGCCCTGATCAGTGGGCGTCGAGCAGCTCGACGTCGAACTTCAGGGTGGCGTTCGGGGGGATCACGCCGCCGGCGCCGCGGGCACCGTAGCCCAGCGATGCGGGAATGATCAGCGTGCGCTTGCCGCCGATCTTCATGCCGGCGACGCCTTCGTCCCAGCCCTTGATGACCTGGCCGGCGCCCAGCGAGAACGCGAAGGGGTCGTTGCGGTCGCGGCTGGAGTCGAACTTGGCGCCTTGCGTGCCGTCGTTGTAGAGCCAGCCGGTGTAGTGCACGTGCACGTGCTGGCCGGCCTTGGCTTCGGTGCCGGTGCCGACTTCGGTGTCTTCGTATTGCAGGCCGGAGGGGGTGGTGGGCATGGGAAACGCTCCTTGCGTCGATGTGAGATCAATGGATCGAAGGCGCGGAGTTTACCGAGGCCGGGCAGGGCGACCTGTCGTCCTTCAGGTCTGGCTGGTGTCGTCGGAGGGCGGCGCGGGTGTGGGAGCAGGGGCCGCCGCAGGGGCCGGAGCGGGTGCGGCCGCTGGCGAAGCTGCGGCGGCTGGTGCCGGGGCTGCTGCCTTCTTGAGCTGCCCCAGTTGCCACTTGCCTGCGAAGGCCTGCAGGTCGGACAGGCGCTTGAGCAGGTCTTGCCCGCTCAGCGTGAGGCTGTAGCCGTCGCTGCCGTGGCCGACGATGCCGGCCTCGCGCAGTTCCTTGATGCGGGTGTTGAGCGTGTTGGGAGTGATGCCGCCCACGCTGTCCTGCAGCAGCCGGAAGGTCTGCGCATGGCCATCGCGCAGGGCCCAGAGCACGCGCAGTGCATAACGGGCTTCGAGCAGGGCGAGCAGCTGGCTGACGGCTGCGTTTTCCTTGGTACTCATCGACATCATCTCCTCGAAGCTGGGCGGGCCGTCGACCTTGGGGCAGGGCGATGCTTCGCGTTCTTGTGGTGGGTTACGGACCGTTTCGTTGGCCGGCGACTATAGCGCAAATGATGAGGATGCTACTAGTTTTATAGCTGCCAGGGCATACTGCATGCGGGTTGTGAGACAAAGCCTCACAAGTTGGCGTAGTCGGCCATGGCTTCGCCCAGCCGGATCGCGCGGCCTGGCGACCACGCCGGGTTGAAGGCCAGCGCAGGCGCCGGGAAGAGCATGACCACTGTCGAGCCGAGCAAGAAACGGCCCATCTCGTCGCCCTTGCGGATGTCGATCTGCCGGTCGTTGTAGCTCCACTCGCGCAGTTCGCCCACGCGCGGCGGATTGACCACGCCGTGCCACACAGTGGCCATGCTGCCGACGATGGTGGCACCCACCAGCACCAGCACGAAGGGCCCGTGCGCCGATTCGAAGACGCACACCACGCGCTCGTTGCGTGCGAACAGGCCGGGCACGCCGCGCGCCGTGGTCGGGTTCACCGAGAACAGGTCGCCCGGCACATGGATCATGCGCACCAGCCGCCCGTCGCAGGGCATGTGGATGCGGTGGTAGTCCTTCGGGCTCAGGTAGAGCGTCGCGAAGCTGCCGTGCGCGAACTTCGCGGCCAGCGCGGCGTCGCCGCCGACCAGCGCGGTGGTCGTGTAGTCGTGGCCCTTGGCCTGGAAGATCTGGTCGCCGCGGATCGCGCCGAACTGGCTGATCGCGCCGTCCACGGGGCAGACCAGGTCTGCCTGTGCGAGCGGCCGCGCGCCGGGCTTGAGCGCGCGCGTGAAGAACTGGTTGAAGCTCTTGTAGTGGTGGATGTCCGACTCGAGCGCCTCGCCCATGTCCACGCCGTACTTGGCCACGAAGCGCCGGATGATCCACGTCGTGACGGCGCCCCGTTCCTTGCCCGCGACCCAGCCGGCGAAATTGGTCAGGGCCTGCTTGGGGAACAGGTATTGGGGCAGTACTGCGGAGCGGTCGGACACGTGGGAGAAGCCTGGAATGCGGAATCGGAAGGGCATTCTATAAAGCGCTTCTCCCCGGGAACGTAGGAAGCTTCCCTTGGTTCGCGTCCCGCCGTCAGTCGGCCTTGATCCCCGCGGCCTTGATCACCTGCGCCCACTTTTCCACTTCGGCCTTCTGGAACGCCGCGATCTGCGCGGTGCTCAGGTCGGCCGGCTCCATGCCGAAGCTCTTGAGCTTGTCCTGCATCTCGGGCGCGGAGAGGATCTTGCGGATCTCGGTGTGCAGCCGGTCGACCACCGGTGCCGGTGTGCCCGCGGGCACGAAGATCGCCTGCCATGACACGACCTCGAAGTCCTGCAGGCCGGGCACGCCCGACTCGGCCACCGTCGGCACGTCCGGCATCGAGGCCAGCCGCTTCGACGAGGTGACCGCGATGGCGCGCAGCTTGCCGCTCTGGATGTGAGGGCCGGCGACCACCGTGGTGTCGAACATCATGTCGACCTGCCCGCCGATCACGTCCTGGATTGCCGGGCCGCTGCCCTTGTACGGAATGTGCGTGAACTTCACGCCCGACTTGAAGGCCATCAGTTCCAGCGCGAGGTGCTGCGAGGTGCCCGTGCCGGCCGAGGCCGACGAGAGCCCGCCGGCCTTGGCCTTGCTGGCTGCGATCACGTCCTTCAGTGTCTTGTACGGGCTTGCCTGGTTCACCACCAGCACCACCGGGTTGGTGCCGATCAGCGTCACCGGCGCGAACGACTTCTGCGGGTCGTAGCCCAGCTTGGGATACAGGCTCACGTTGATCGCGTGCGAGCTGATCGTGCCGCCGACCATCGTGAAGCCGTCGGGCGCGGCGCGCGAACCGACCTCCGAGCCCACGCTGCCGCCGGCACCGCCCTTGTTGTCGATGATCACGCTCGTGCCCAGCACGGGGCCGAGCTTCTGCCCGATCAGGCGGGCCAGCACGTCGGTGGTGCCGCCGGCGGGAAAGGGCACGAGGTAGGTGATGGCCTTGCCCGTCGGCCAGTTGCCGCCGCCCTGCGCGAAGGCGGCCGGAAGGCCGGCGGCGAGGGAAGAGGCGAGGGCGGTGCGAATGAGTGTGCGGCGTTGCATGCAGGTGTCTCCTTGTGATGGGTGGTGCGGGGCCGTCAGGGCATGTCGACGATCTCGATCCAGTTCGGGTTCTTGCCGACGTCCAGGTGCTGGGGCCTGCCCAGCGCGCCGGTGGCGGCGTCGATGGCGTAGAGCGAGATGCCGTGCGATTCCTGTCCCGCGGCGATGAGATAGCGCCCGCTGGAGTCGATGGCGAAGCCGCGCGGCACCTTCTCGGTCGGGGTCTGGCCCAGCGGCTGCAGTTGTCCCGTGGCGGCATCGACCTTGAACGCCGACAGCGTGCTCGAGGTGCGCTCCGACGCGTACAGGTAGCGCCCGTCGGGCGTCAGGTGCAGGTCGGCGGCCCAGGGCTTGCCGGTGAAGCCGGCGGGCAGCGTGGTCGTGCTCTGTTCGAGCTTGAGCGTGCCGCGCGCCGCGTCCCATGCGAACACGTGCAGGGCGGCGTCGAGCTCGTCCAGCAGATAGACGTGGCGCTGCGCCTTGTCCCAGATGAAGTGGCGCGGGCCCGATTTCGTGGATGTGGTCGTCAGCGGCGGATCGTTGGGCGACAGCAGGCCCTTCTCGGCGTCGAAGCGCCAGCTCGACACGTTGTCGCCGCCCAGGCTGGTGGCCAGCACGAAGCGGTTGCTGGCGTCCGCGTGGATCGCGTGCGCGTTGGGCCCGGTCTGGATCAATTGATGGACGGGGCCCGCGGCGCCGTCCTTGCCGATGGAATTGACCGTGATCTTGCCGCCCTGGTAGGAGGCCGCGAAGAGCCACTTGCCGCTCGCGTCCAGGTCGATGTTGGCCATGCTGTCGGCCAGCGGCGCCTCGCCGAGCTTCTGCAGCTTGCCGGTGGCACCGTCGATCGACAGCGAGGCCACGCGAAACGGCTGCGAGCGCAGCGCGGCATACAGCACGCGCTTGTCGTGGCTCACCACCATCGGCATCACCGTGCCGCCGACGTTCAGCGTCTGCACCGGCTTGAGCGCACCCTGGGCGCGGTCGAGCTCGAGCACGGAGATTTCCTGGCTGTCCGCGTTGGACACGTAGACCCAGGTGGCGGCCGAGGCGGGGCCGATGGCGGCCAGCCACAGCAGCGATGCGATGGTTTTTCTTTTCATGGTTCGCGGTTCAGGGTTTGATGTTCAGTTTGGTGATGAGCTGCTTGAAGTAGACGTTGTCCTTGGCCAGCGTCTCCTTGAACACGGCGCCGTCGGTGTAGACGTAGCCCAGGTTCTGCTTGTCCATCACCTCGTGCATCAGCGGCTCGGCGGCGGTCTTCGCCGTCATCTCGCGCAGCTTCGCCATCACTTCGGGCGGTGTGTTCTTCGGCGCGCCGAGGCCGCGCCAGGTGCCGATCGACAGATCGATGCCGCGTTCCTTGGCGGTGGGCACCTTCTCGAAGCCCTTCACGCGCTTGTCGGCCATCACCATCAGCACCTTGAGCTTGCCGCCCTGCACATGCGTGGTGACTTCGGCCGGGCTCACCGCCACGGCCTCGATGTGTCCGCCGAGCAGCGCCAGCACCGCCGGCGCCGCGCCCTGGAACGGGATGTGGCCGAACTTCGCGCCGGTCTTGTCTTCGAGCGCCGCGGCGGCAAGGTGCCAGATCGAGCCGTTGCCCGAGTTGCCCACGCGCACGCCCTCGGGCGACTTCTTCGCGGCCGCCAGGAACTCCTCGATGGTGTTCCACGGCGCGTCGGCCTTCACGGTGATCGCCGCCGGATCGGCATTGAGCTGCGCGATCGGCTGGAAGTCGTCGTAGTTGAACTTGGCAAGGCCCAGGTGCGGCAGCGTCAGCAGCTCGACCGTCAGCACCGCGAGCTTGTAGCCGTCGGGCTTGGCGTTGATCACCTCCGTCCAGCCGATGGCGCCGCCAGCGCCGGGGCGGTTGACGATCACGATGCTCTGCGAGATGTGCTTGCGGCTCGCCTCGGAAAAAGCGCGTGCCAGGCCATCGGTCCCGCCGCCGGGCTGGTAGGGCACCAGCAGCTCGATCGGACGGTTCGGAAAATCGGCCTGCGCCGCGGCCGGCGTGGCCAGCCCGAGCGAAAGAGCTGCCGTGGCCGAGAGGGCGGCGATGCCGCGAACAAGCTGGATTCTTCTCATGATGTCGTCGTCTCCGTTGTTGATCCGATCCGGGGCCTCGCGCAAGGCCTCCTCGTGTTCTTCGTGCGTGCCTCAGGGCATGTACTGGCCGCCGTTCACCTCGATCACCTGCCCCGTGACGTAGCCGGAGAGCTGCTCCGACGCCAGGTACAGGAAGGCGCCGACGCATTCCTCGGGCACGCCGATGCGGCCCATCGGAATGCCGGCGCGGAAGTTCTCCAGCATTGCGGGTGTCGAGAAGCGGTCCTGGAACGGCGTCTGGATCACGCCGGGCGCCACGGCATTCACGCGGATGCGGTCGCCCACCAGCTCCTTCGCGAGCCCGTGCGTCGCCGTGCTCACGAAGCCCTTCGAGCCCGCGTACAAATAGGCGGCTGGCCCGCCGCCGGTGCGTGCCGCGACCGAGGTCACGTTGATGATGTTGCCGCTGCCCTGCGCGCGCATCAGCGGCACCACCTCGCGGCAGTAGGCGAGCACCGAGCGCGCGTTGATGTGCATCACCTCGTCGAACAGCGCGTCGTCGAACTCGGCGATCGGCACGCGCTTGACCAGGCTGCCGGCGTTGTTGACGAGCACGTCGATGCGCCCCAGCTGCGCCGCGGCCTGTTTCACGCATTCGCGGATTGCGGCCGTGTCGCGCACGTCGGCCTTCAGCGCGAAGGCGGTGCCGCCGGCCGCGCGGATGGTGTCGACCACCCCGTTCGCCGCATCGGCCGAGCTGTTGTAGTGCACCGCCACGCGCATGCCGCGCGCCGCAAAGGCGACGGCCACCGCGGCGCCGATGCCGGTGCTGGCGCCGGTGACGAGCGCTGTCTTGTCCTTGAGGTCTTCCATGTCTTTGCTCCGTGCGAAGGGATCAGGTCACGGGTGCCGGGTTGAACAGCACCAGCGCGTTGTGCAGCTTCCAGTGCTCGGCCCATGTTTTCTTGCGGCCGCTGGCCACGTCGAGCATCAGGCGGAACAGCTCCCAGCCCACGTCCTCGATGCTGGCCTCGCCGTCGGCGATGCGGCCTGCGTTCACGTCCATCAGGTCGTGCCAGCGGCGCGCGAGGTCGCTGCGCGTGGCGACCTTGATCACCGGTACCTCGGCCAGCCCGTAGGGCGTGCCGCGGCCGGTGGTGAACACGTGCAGGTTGATGCCGGCCGCCAGCTGCAGCGTGCCGCAGATGAAATCGCTGGCCGGCGTGGCGGCGTAGATCAGGCCCTTCTGCGCAGCCTTCTCGCCGGGCGCGAGCACGCCGGTGATGGGCGCCGAGCCCGACTTGACGATGGAGCCCATCGCCTTCTCGACGATGTTCGACAGGCCGCCCTTCTTGTTGCCCGGCGTGGTGTTGGCGCTGCGGTCGACGCGGCCCTTCTGCAGGTAGGCGTCGTACCAGGCCATCTCGCGGATCATGGCCTCGGCCACCTCGGGCGTGGACGCGCGCGAGGTGAGCTGGTCGATGCCGTCGCGCACCTCGGTCGTTTCCGAGAACATCACGGTGGCGCCCGCGCGCACCAGCAGGTCGGTGCAGAAGCCCACGGCGGGGTTGGCGGTGACGCCCGAGAAGGCGTCGCTGCCGCCGCACTGGACGCCCACCACCAGTTCGCTGGCGGGCACGGTTTCGCGCCTGCGCCTGTTGAGCCGCGCGAGGTGCTCGTCGGCCTGGCGCATGACCGAGTCGATCATCGACATGAAGCCGACATGCTCGTCGTCCTGCAGGCAGACCACGTCGAGCTCTGCCGCATCGCCGCCGGCATCGCCGCGCTTGTCGATGATGGGAATGCTTCCCGGCGGCAGCAGCCGCTCGGGCTGCAGCTTCTCGCAGCCCAGGCTCACCACCATCACCTCGCCGCCGAAGTTCGGATTGAGGCTGATGTTGCGCAGCGTGCGGATCGGCACGATGGCATCCGGCGCATCGATGGCCACGCCGCAGCCGTAGCTGTGCTCCAGCGCCACCACGTCGTCGACGTTCGGGTACCTGGGCAGCAGCTCGGCCTTGATGCGCTGCACCGCGAAGTCGGTCACGCCGGCCACGCACTGCACCGTCTGCGTGATCGCGAGGATGTTGCGCGTGCCCACCGAGCCGTCGGCGTTGCGGTAGCCCTCGAAGGTGTAGCCCTCCAGCGGGGGCAGGGCGGGGGGCTTGACCGTGGCGATGGGCAGGCCGTCGAGGCCGGGCGCCACCGGCATGCGCATTACGCGCTCGTGCACCCAGCTGCCGCGCGGCAGTGCTTTCTGTGCATAGCCGATCACCACGTTGTAGCGGACGATGGCCGCGCCCTCGGCCAGGTCGGCCAGGGCCACCTTGTGACCCTGGGGCACGTTGTCCACCAGCACCAGGCCGTCGGCGAACGAGGTGCCGGCCTTCAGGCCGCCGTCGTTCGCGACGATGGCCACGTTGTCGTTGGCGTGGATGCGGATGTAGAGCGGCGAGGCTCCGGAGGCGGCATTGCTCATCGTGAGGACCTTTGTTGCTTACAGCACCTTGTGGCCGGTCAGCATCGTGGGCAGCCAGGTGGAGAAGGCCGGCACGTAGGTCACCAGGGTGATGGCGATGAAGATCGCCAGATAGTAGGGCCAGGCGGTTTTCGTCGCCTCCCCGATGGATATCTTGCCGATCGCGCAGCCGATGAACTGCACCGTGCCCACCGGCGGGTGCACCAGGCCCAGCGCGCAGTTCAGCAGCAGCATCATCCCGAACTGCACCGGGCCCACGCCCATCTGGATGGCCAGCGGCAGGAACAGCGGCGTCGTGATCAGGATGTGCGCCGCCATGTCCAGGAAGATGCCCAGGAAGATCTGGATGATGTTGATGTACAGCAGCATCAGCCAGGGACTGGAGGTGGCGGCCAGCAGCACGGTCTCGATGGCGTCCGGGATCTCCAGGTAGGCCATCTGGTAGCGCAGCATGTTCGACACGCCGATCAGCAACAGGATCACGCCGGTGGTCTTCGACGCCTTGGCCAGCGACTTGAAGAGCTTCTCGCGCGTCATCGTGCGGTAGGCCACCACCGTGAGCAGCAGCGAATACGTCACCGCGATGGCCGCCGCCTCGGTGGCCGTTGCCACGCCCTTCATCACGCACACCAGGATGATCACGATCACCATCAGGCCGGGAATCGCAGCCAGGAAGGTCTTGGCCACCATGCCCCAGCCGGGGAAGCGCTCGACCATCGTGCTGCCGTCGGTGCGCTTCGGGTAGCCATGCTTGGCGGCCTGCCAGTAGGCGGCCACCAGCATGCACACCATGATCCAGAACACCGGGATCAGCCCCGCGAACATCAGGTCGCCGATGGACACGCCCTTGATGATGTGCCCGTCGATGGTGCCCACCGCGGCCTGCGCTGCGAAGGCGTAGATGATCATGTTGTGCGAGGTCGGCATCAGCGCACCCGAGAGCGAGGCGTGCGTCGTCACGTTCACCGCATACGCCGCGCTGTAGCCCTCGCGCTTCATGATCGGGATCATCACGCCGCCCATGGCCGAGGTGTCGGCCACGGGGGAGCCGGAGACGCCGCCGAACAGCGTCGATGCCACCACGTTGGCCAGGCCCAGGCCGCCCTTCCAATGGCCGACGAGGCTGCGCGCGAAGGCGACGATCTTGTCGGCGATGCCGCCGTGCAGCATCAGTTCGCCCGAGAAGATGAAGAAAGGAATGGCCAGGAACGAGAACACGTTCATGCCCGACACCATCATCTGGATGGCGGTCTCGAACGGCAGGCCCTCGTAGGCAAAGGTGGCCAGGCAGCTCAGCCCGATGGCGAAGGCCACCGGCATGCCGAGCAGCAGGAAGAGCACGAAGCTCAGCGACAGCACTGTCAATGCCATGATGGAACGACCTTCTGGTCTGTGAACTGAGCCGCCAGGTGCTCGAGGGAGAAGAGGGTGATCAGCACCCCCGCAAAGAGAATCGGCACGTAGCGCACGGCCTCGGACATGCCCAGCGTGGGAATGGTCGACTCGCGTGTGGACACGGCCATCTCGGCACCGCCCGCGATCAATGCGATGGCGAAGCCGATGGTCAGCACATAGACAAGCGCCTTGCACCAGAACTGCGCTTTGGGCGGCAGTACCTTCACCAGCGAATCGAGGCCGATGTGGCCGGCGTCGCGCACGCCGGCGGAAGCGCCGAACATGGCGACCGAGATCACCAGCAGCAGCGCGACCTGCTCCACGTACGGCGGGGCGTCATTGAAGACGTAGCGCAGCACCACGCCGTAGACGACGACTGCGAGCAGGCCGACAAGGCACACGCAGGCGATGTACATCGCCCAGCGCGAAAGCCGTGCGTTCAGATGGGTCAGCAAATGCATTTGGAAGTCCTGCCTTGCCCCCTCCCTCCGAAAGGTGAGGGAGAGAAGCCGTGGGCGTCATTTCGTGTTGACGATTTCCTGCACCAGCGCCTTCAGCTCCGGCGTGGTGGCGAACTTGTCCCACACCGGCTTCTCGGCATCGACGAAGCCCTTGCGGTCGATATCGGCGGCGGCCACGACTTTCGCGCCGCCCTTGATGACGGCCGCCTTGGCGTCCTTCTCGCGCGGCTCCCACAGCTTCACGTAGTAGGGCACCGAGTCCTTCGCGGCCTTGCGGATCGCGGCCTGTTCTTCCTTGCTCAGCGTGTCCCAGATCTTCTTGGAGAACACCAGCACTTCGGGCGTCATGACGTGCATGGTCTCGGAGTAGACCGGCGCGGCCTCGAAGTGCTTGGCTTCGTCGTACGAGGGGTAGTTGTTCTCGGCGGCGTCCACCAGGCCGGTCTTCAGGCCGGTGTAGACCTCGGCGATGGGCATCGGCGTGGGCGAGGCGCCGGTGGCGCTCACCAGGCTCACCATCAGGTCGGAGGGCTGCACGCGGATCTTCAGGCCCTTCATGTCGGCCACTGTCTTGATCGGCTTCTTGGCGTAGACCGAGCGCGCGCCGCTTTCATACATGCACAGGCCGATGAAGCCGGCCTTCTCGAACGCGGCCAGCACCTTGTCGCCGGTCGGTCCGTACATGGCCTTGCGGAAATGCTCGATGTCGCGGAACAGGAAGGGCAGCGACGGAATCACCGACTCCGGCACGATGCCGTGGAACGAGGCGCTGCTCACGCGCACCATGTCCAGCGCGCCGATCTTCACCTGCTCGACCGTGTCCTTCTCCGAGCCCAGCGAACTGTCGGCGAAGATCTTGATGTTGTCCTTGCCGCCCGTGGCCTTCGACAGCTCATCGCCCATGAACTTCACCGCCTGGTTGGTGGGAAAGTCCTTGGCGTGCACTTCGGCGGAGCGGAAGGTTCGTGCCATGGCGGCGTTCGATACCGTGAGGGTGACCAGGCCGATCGCGATCAGGCCCGACAGCTTCTTCATTTGTAGTGATTTCATTCTTGATAGCTCCTCGGTGGATGAAAAGAAAACGCAGTGGATGAACAACAGGGTCAGATGCCGAAAGCGGGCTCCGCGAGGCCCTTCGCACCGGGCCGCAGCGCGAACACGCCGCCGGCCAGCGGCTGGTCCGAAAGGTCGGTGCCGCCGGGACGGATGGAGGTGACGAAGAGGGTGTCGAGGTCCGGGCCGCCGAAGGCGCACATGGCGGGCTTCTTCACCGGTACTTCGAGCGAGCGGTCGAGCCGGCCGTCGGGCGTGAAGCGGTGCACCAGGCCGGCGTCGTTGCCGCAGATCCAGTAGCAGCCGTCGGTGTCCATGGCGGCGCCGTCGGGACGGCCGGGCAGGGGCTTCATGTCGATGAACAGGCGGCGGTTGGTGGGCGTGCCGGTGTCCGTGTCGTAGTCGAAGGCCCAGACGGCTTGTACGCCGGGGTGCGAGTCCGAGAGGTACATCGTGCGGCCGTCCGGGCTGAAGGCCAGGCCGTTGGGCACGATGAGATCGCCGAGGCGCTCAGCGGCGTTGTCGCTGCCCTTGCCGTAGCGGTAGAGGCGGCCGATGCGCGCGCCGGCCGCCATGTCGAGCAGCATCGTGCCGGCCCAGAAGCGGCCCTGTCGGTCGCAGCGGCCGTCGTTGAAGCGCATGGCCGGTGCCGCGTGCGCGACGGGGGCGAGCGGGCTGGCGGCCAACGTGCCATCGGCCTGCGGCTTCAGCGAGAACAGGCCGCTTTCCATGCCGGCGATCCATTCGCCGGGAACGTCGGCGCGCGGCGCGATGCAGGCGATCATTTCGTTCGCCGTCCATTGCGTGTGGCCTTCGCTCGCGTGCCAGCGGTTCAGTGTGCGCGCCGGAATGTCGACCCAGTACAGCGCCTGCTGCCCGGCATGCCACACCGGGCTTTCGCCGGTGCCGTTGCGCGCGTCGAGAACCAGTTCAGCTTGCATCGCCGAAGGGGCCTTGCGCGGTGAAGGCGCCGCCCTGGTAGATGGCGTTCGGGTCGGTGGGGGCGACAGGTGGTTGTGCCTCGACCTTGTCGCGGAACACCTCCGAGCTGTCTTGCGGCACGAAGCCCAGGTGCGCGGCCGCGCTGTTGTCCCACCACACGTCGCGGTTGTTCGACATGCCGTAGACCACCGTGTGCTTCACGTCCGGCGTGAACAGCGACTTCTCGATCAGCGTCGTCAGGTCGCGATAGCTGAGCCAGGTGCTCATCATGCGGCGGTTGGCGGGCTCCGGGAACGAGGAGCCGATGCGGATGCTCACGGTCTCGATGCCCCAGCGGTCGAAGTAGAACTGCGCCATGTCCTCGCCGAAGGATTTCGACAGGCCGTAGTAGCCGTCGGGCCGGCGCACGGCGTGCGCGTCGATGTGTTCGCTTTGCTTGTAGAAGCCGATCACGTGGTTCGAACTCGCGAACACCACGCGCTTCACGCCGTGGCGGCGCGCGGCTTCGTAGACATTGAACACGCCCTTGATGTTGGCTTCGAGGATTTCCTCGAACGGGCGCTCCACCGACACGCCGCCCAGGTGGACGATGGCGTCGCAGCCTTCGACCAGCGCATGCACTGCCGCCTTGTCCGAGAGGTCGCAGGGCACGACTTCCTCGCTCGCGTCCACGGCTGGCGAAAGCGAAGCGATGTCCGACAGGCGCAGCGTGCCGGCAAAGGGCTTGAGCCGCTCGCGCAGCACCTTGCCGAGTCCGCCGGCCGCGCCGGTCAGGAGGAGGCGGTTCATCTTCTTGTCTGTCATCGTTGCGCGTCCATACATTCAGGAGTCATGGTTTCCGAGGGCCCGCCGTCACGGTGCTTTTCTGAAAGCGGCCGGTACGATGCCGACGGAGCAAAGTCAAAGGGCTGCATGTCGGTGCCGTGGAAGCCGAAAGCCGCAGGCGAAATGGCCGGCGGCGCCAGGAGATGTGAGATGGGTTATCTGTTGTCGTACAACTAGTTGGAGATTATCATCGTGGCCATGGCTCAGTCGACTGCGGGTAATCCCTTGGAATCACAAGCGCCGGTGGAAACGGCGTCTGCCGCTTCGGCTGCGGGAGCTGCTTTCGTGGGGCGACCGCGCCAGCGCGCACGCGGCCTCGCGCATGGGCTGGTGGAAGACCTGGGCGAAAAAATCCGCAGCCAGTCGCTGCGCCCGGGCGACAAGCTGCCGACCGAGTCGGCCATCATGCAGGCCTATGGCGTGAGCCGCACCGTGGTGCGCGAGGCGCTGTCGAAGCTGCAGGCCGGCGGGCTGGTCGAGACGCTGCACGGCGTGGGCACCTTCGTGCTGCAGCCGCGGGCGGGCGGGGTGTTTCGCCTCGATCCCGGGGAGATTGCCGCATCGGTCGACGTGCTGGCCGTGCTGGAGCTGCGCATCAGCCTGGAGACCGAGTCGGCCGGCCTTGCTGCGAGCCGCCGCACCGACGAGCAGTTGGTTGCCATGCGCCAGGCGCTCGACGATTTCGAGCGCAACGTGGTCGTGGCGGGCGACACCGTGGGGCCGGACTTCCGCTTCCACCTGCAGATCGCCGAGTCGACCGGCAACCCCTATTTCGCGGACATCATGCGGCACCTGGGCACCACGCTCATTCCGCGTACGCGTATCAGCGCCATCCGCACGCACGAGGGTGGCGCGCCCTATCTGAACCGGGTCAACCGCGAGCACGAGGAGATCTACGCGGCCATCGCGCGGCGCGATCCCGAGTCGGCGCGCGCGGCCATGCGCATCCACCTGACCAACAGCCGCGAGCGGCTGCGCCTGGCGCAGGAGGCCGCGCAGCAGAAGGCGAAGGCCGATGCGGCCGCAGGCACGGCCGCGCCGTCGTCCGACGACACTCCCTCCAGCTGAATTTTTCTTGCCGGCCAGGCTGGACAAGTTGTTTTTCTAGTTGTACGATGACTGATAACTCGCTCGGGCACGGGCGAAGCCATGACGAACCATCGAACAACTGGAGGCAGCATGACCATCAACCGGCGCGGCGCACTCGGTGCCGCACTCGCCACCACCCTGGCCGCCAGCCTGCCGCTGAGCGCCATCGCGCAGGGCGCGCAGCAGGGCGGGGGCGGCAACTGGCCCTCGAAGCCGATCCGCATCATCGTCCCGTACCCGCCGGGAGGCTCGTCCGACATCATTGCGCGGTCCATCAGCCAGCCGCTGTCGGAGGCGCTGGGCCAGTCGGTGATCATCGACAACAAGGCCGGCGCCAACGGCAACCTCGGCGCCGACCTGCTGGCCAAGGCACCGGCCGACGGCTACACGCTGATGCTGTGCGACCTCGGCGCGCTGGCCATCAGCCCGTCGCTGTATCCCAAGCTGCCTTTCGATCCGTCGAAGGACCTGCGCAGCGTTTCCATGCTGGCCTACTCGCCGCACCTGCTGGTGGTGCATCCCTCGGTGCAGGCGAACACGCTGAAGGAACTGGTCGAGCTCTCGAAGAAAAGCGATCTCAACTTCGCCGTGACCGCCAGCGGCAGCACCGCGCACCTGGCCGGCATCGAGCTGCAGCGCAAGGTCGGCGCCAAGTGGGAATACGTGCCCTACAAGGGCGGCGTGCAGGCGGTGCTCGACACCGTGTCGGGCCAGACGCAGGTGCTGATGAACGGCATGCTCGCCACCTATCCACAGGTGCAGTCCGGCAAGCTCAAGCTGATCGCCGTGTCGAAAGCCACGCGCATGCCGCTGATCGGCAGCGTGCCGACCATCGCGGAGCAGGGCGTCCCCGGCTACGAGTCGGGCACTTGGCAGGGCGTGGTCGCGGCGCGCGGCGTGCCCGACGCGGTGATCGCCCGGCTCAACAAGGAACTGGTGCGCATCATCCGCACGCCCGACATCCGCGCGCGCCTCGCCGGGCAGGGCGCAGAGGTCGTGACCATGACCGCGCCCGAGCAGGACCAGTTCTTCGCCAAGGAGCGCGCGCGCTGGGCGCAAGTCATCAAAGAGGCCAACGTCAGGCTCGACTAGTCATGTCTGCCCCCCGGCTCTTCACTCGCTTCGCTCCGTGTAATTCGCCACCCCCCGAGGGTGGGGCGCGGCCCGCCTTGGGGCGGCCTCGCGGCAGCCGCATCGCCGCCCTTTGAATCTTCTTCATTTTTCAAAAACTTCACTGGACTCTTCCCGATGAACCCGCAAGAACTCAAGACCATCATGGGCTCCGGCCTGCTCTCGTTTCCGCTGACCGACTTCGACAGCAACGGCGACTTCAACAAGAAGGGCTACGTCGAGCGCCTCGAATGGCTCGCTCCCTACGGCGCGAGCGCTCTGTTCGCGGCCGGCGGCACGGGCGAGTTCTTCTCGCTGACTGGCGACGAGTACCCCGGCATCATCCAGACGGCCGTCGACACCTGCCGCGGCGTGGTGCCGATCATTGCCGGCGCCGGCGGCCCCACGCGCTTCGCCATCCAGTGCGCGCAAGCCGCCGAGAAGGCTGGCGCGCACGGCATCCTGCTGCTGCCGCACTACCTCACCGAAGCCGGCCAGGAAGGCCTGGCCGCGCACGTCGAGGCCGTGTGCAAGAGCGTGAAGTTCGGCGTGATCGTCTACAACCGCGCCACCAGCCGCCTGAAACCCGACACGCTCGCCGGCCTGGCCGAGCGCAACCCGAATCTCGTCGGCTTCAAGGACGGCATCGGCGACATCGAGGCCATGGTCGCCATCTACCAGAAGATGGGCGACCGCTTCGCCTACCTGGGCGGCCTGCCTACGGCCGAGGTCTATGCCGCTGCCTACAAGGCAATGGGCACGCCGGTGTATTCGTCGGCCGTCTTCAACTTCATTCCGAAGACCGCCATGGACTTCTACAAGGCCGTGGCCGCCGACGACCTGCCGACGCAGCACCGCCTGCTGAAGAACTTCTTCATGCCGTACCTCGAACTGCGCAACCGCACGCCGGGCTATGCCGTGAGCATCGTGAAGGCCGGCGCCAAGATCGTCGGCCACGACGCGGGCCCCGTGCGAGCGCCGCTCACCGACCTGAAGCCCGCCGAGATGGAACAGCTCAAGGCGCTGATCGACGCGCTCGGCCCGCAGTAAGCCGGCAAGCCGTCGAACATGAACAACAACACGGAGACAAGGCAATGTTCCTCAAGAAGCTCTTCCTGATTGCCGCCGCGGCGGCCGCGTTCTCAGGGTGCTCGATGATGCAGGCGGGCAATGCGGCATCGGCCTCGCCCGAAGTGGCAGCCGCCGCCGAGCGCCTGCGCATTGCGATGATCGATCCGACCGCCGCCGCGCTCGGCGCGCTGGTGGCCGACGACCTGAGCTATGGCCACTCGAGCGGCAAGGTCGACACCAAGGCCAGCTTCATCGGCGACCTGGTGGACGGCAAGTCGGACTTCGTGGCCATCACGATCACCGACCAGACCATCAAGGTGGTCGACGGCCAGACTGCCATCGTGCGCCACACGCTCGCGGCCGACACCAACGATTCGGGCAAGCCAGGCAAGGTGGCGCTGAAGATCCTCGGCATCTGGCAGAAGCAGGACGGAAGCTGGAAGCTGCTCGCCCGCCAGGCCGTGAGGATCTAATGCTCCCCAGGCTTCGCGCACACCCTTGCCGGAGCAACACCAGCGGCCCCGGCAGAGCCGGTCCCGCGGTGTTTCCCGAAGGGGTCGGCATGGTTTTGGATTGATTCGAAAATGACATCTTCAGATTCCACTTCTCCCGTCACCGGTGCCCCCGTCGTTACCGGCATGCGCGTGATTCCCGTCGCCGGCCACGACAGCATGCTGATGAACCTCAGCGGCGCGCACGGTCCGTTCTTCACGCGCAACCTGCTGATCCTGACCGACAGCGCCGGCCACACCGGCGTCGGCGAAGTGCCGGGCGGCGAGAAGATCCGCCAGACGCTCGAAGACGCGCGCGGCCTCATCGTCGGCCAGCCCATCGGCCGCCACAACGCCGTGCTCAACAGCATGCGCAGCGCCTTCGCCAACCGCGACAGCGGCGGCCGCGGCCTGCAGACCTTCGACCTGCGCGTGACCATCCATGCAGTAACGGCCGTCGAAGCGGCGTTGCTCGACCTGCTCGGCCAGCATCTCGAAGTGCCCGTGGCGGCCCTGCTCGGCGAAGGCCAGCAGCGCGACGCGGTGCAGATGCTCGGCTACCTCTTCTATGTGGGCGACCGCAACAAGACCGACCTGCCGTACGAAAGCGACCCCGGCGCCGACAACGACTGGTTCCGCCTGCGCCATGAAGAAGCCATGACGCCCGAGGCCATCGTGCGCCTCGCCGAGGCCACGCATGCGCGCTATGGTTTCACCGATTTCAAGCTCAAGGGCGGCGTGCTGCGCGGCGAGGAAGAAGTCGAGGCCATCCGCGCGCTGCACGAGCGCTTTCCGCAGGCGCGCGTCACGCTCGACCCGAACGGCGGCTGGCTGCTCGCCGACGCGATTCGCCTGTGCCGCGACCTGCACGGCGTGATGGCCTATGCCGAAGACCCGTGCGGCGCCGAAGGCGTGTTCTCGGGCCGCGAGGTGATGGCCGAGTTCCGCCGCGCCACCGGCCTGCCGACCGCCACCAACATGGTGGCCACCGACTGGCGCGAGATGGTGCACAGCCTGTCGCTGCAGTCGGTCGACATTCCGCTGGCCGATCCGCACTTCTGGACCCTGCAGGGCTCCGTGCGCGTGGCGCAGCTGTGCCAGGCCTGGGGCCTGACCTGGGGCTCGCATTCGAACAACCACTTCGACGTGTCGCTCGCCATGTTCACGCACGTGGCGGCCGCGGCGCCGGGCAAGGTCACCGCGATCGACACGCACTGGATCTGGCAGGACGGCCAGCACCTGACGAAAGAGCCGCTGCAGATCGAAGGCGGCTTCGTGAAGGTGCCCACGCGCGGCGGCTTGGGCGTGGAACTCGACATGGATGAAGTCGAGAAGGCGCACCAGCTCTACCTGAAGCACGGCCTGGGCGCGCGCAACGACGCGCAGGCGATGCAATACTTGATTCCGGGATGGACTTTCGACAACAAAAAACCTTGCATGGTCCGTTGAAGGTTTAGTCTCCCGTTTCCATTTCCGCAGCCGGACACCCAGTGCTCCGGCTTCTTTCTTTCCATCGAGCAGCAAGGAACCCCTCATGCAAAACTTCGACAACCTGATCGGCGGCGAATGGCGTGCCGGCGCAAGCTACAGCCCCAACCTCAACCCCAGCAACCTGTCCGACGTGCTCGGCCAGTACACGCAGGGCGACGCGTCGCACGTCGAGGCCGCCGTGGCTGCCGCCACCGCCGCCTTCCCGGCCTGGGCCACGGGCAGCATCCAGGCGCGCTCCGATGCGCTCGACAAGATCGGTACCGAAATCCTCGCGCGCAAGGAAGAACTCGGCACGCTGCTGGCCCGTGAAGAAGGCAAAACCCGCGCCGAAGGCATCGGCGAGGCCACCCGCGCGGGCCAGATCTTCAAGTTCTTCGCCGGCGAATGCCTGCGCCTGTCGGGCGAGGTGCTGCCTTCGGTGCGGCCCAACATCGGCGTGGAGATCACGCGCGAGCCGGTCGGCGTGGTCGGCCTCATCACGCCGTGGAACTTCCCCATCGCCATCCCGGCCTGGAAGATCGCGCCAGCGCTCGCTTTCGGCAACTGCGTGGTCCTGAAGCCTGCCGACCTCGTGCCCGGCTGCGCCTGGGCGCTGGCCGAGATCATCAGCCGCTCGGGCATCCCGGCCGGCGTGTTCAACCTCGTGATGGGCCGCGGCAGCGTGATCGGCAACGCGCTGGTCAACCACCCCGGCATCCATGCGATCAGCTTCACGGGCTCGGTCGGCGTGGGCCGCAACATCGCCGTGCAGTGCGTCACCAACCACAAGAAGGTGCAGCTCGAAATGGGCGGCAAGAACCCGCAGGTGATCCTGGACGACGCCGACCTCGCGCAGGCCGTGGAGCTCAGCGTGCAAAGCGCGTTCTATTCCACCGGCCAGCGCTGCACCGCGTCGAGCCGCCTCATCGTGACCGAAGGCATCTACCCCAAGTTCATCGAGGCGATGAAGGCGCGCATGGCCAAGATCAAGGTCGGCGATGCGCTCGCGCAGGGCACCGACATCGGCCCCGTCTCGTCCAAGTCGCAGCTCGACCAGGACATGGAATACGTTGCCATCGGCAAGGGCGAGGGCGCCACGCTGGCTGCCGGCGGCGAGCTGCTGAAGCTGGAGACCGACGGCTACTACATGTCGCCCGCGCTCTTCAGCGAATCGGCCGCGGCCATGCGCATCAACAAGGAAGAGATCTTCGGGCCGGTCGCGAGCGTGATCCGCGTGAAGAACTACGAAGAGGCGCTGGCAACGGCCAACGACACAGAGTTCGGCCTCTCGGCGGGCATTGCGACCACGAGCCTGAAGTACGCCACGCACTTCAAGCGCCACAGCCAGGCGGGCATGGTGATGGTCAACCTGCCGACGGCTGGCGTCGACTACCACGTGCCATTCGGCGGCCGCAAGGGTTCGAGCTATGGTCCGCGCGAGCAGGGCAAGTATGCGCAGGAGTTCTTCACCACTGTGAAGACGGCTTACACACTGGCCTGATCCTTTGGTCGTGGGTGGCTCTGGGCACGCTGTCGTGTTCGGGGTGCGCTCGCGCCGACGGGTACTCTGCTCCGCGAATGTCCCCCGGCCTTTGGCCTCCTCCTTTATTTCGCTGCGCAGAGCACCCCGCCAGCATGATCGATCAGAGCACTGGTTGATCAGCCAGCACAACGGCAGCGTCCATTGTGCGAAGGGGCCCCGGGGGGGGCCCCCGGGCCATAAAGGGTGGGGCGGAGGCGGGGGGGGGTGGCGGGGGGGGGCCCCCCGGG
>NZ_JBGLYU010000021.1:0-95054 GCF_047304235.1 Variovorax sp. Varisp36 | reverse complement strand
GTGAGCCGGCTGGCTCGCAAAGAGGGTGGGTCAATATTCGATGGAAATCGTGGGTCAGGATTCCATGGAAATCAACAGCCAGAGCATCGTGAGTTTGCCCTCGGTGCCATATGACTGAGAAAGCGGCGGACCAAACATCCCCACCATTTGCTGCTTGGTCGTAGTGCCCGGCACGATCTTCTGAACGCTGGCCTGCTCGATTTGCCTTCCACTGCTCGCACAACCGGCAATAGCTAGGGATGCTGCAAAGATGAGTGAGAGGCTGATGAGTGATGAATTTCTGAGCAACGTTTTCTCCATTTATACGAATTAGTGTTTATGCGAATTAAAGCATAACACCGACAGTCGGAGTTGTGGCAACCAGCTTGGCGAAACGTTTTGGACAGTGCGTGCGAGAACTCCGCACAGAGGCCGGCTTGAGTCAGGTTGAGTTCGGCGAGAAGTGCGGCTTCTATCAGACCTATCTGAGCCGCATCGAGAACGGTCACGCGAACCCCACCCTCAATGCGATGGAAGTTATTGCCGGCGCCTTGGGCCTCACGATCTTTGAGTTGTTCGATAGGATCAGGCCGTTGTCGCGCAACTGACCTCCCCACAACACCAAAGCACGGGCTACATGCGCGCCACCGGAGTAAACCTAGCGTCAATGAATCACGCTGCCTATCCGTTAACCTTTGCAGGGGAACGACTAGAACGAGATCGGTGACGGCGGCGCGAAGCATCGCGATACCGACCCACTTGATGCCGCGTTACGCGCCACCTTCACCGGCGTTGCAGGCTACGCGGAAGAGCCGGACGGCTGAGGAAGCTGTTCTGATCTCTCAATGCCAGGATGATTTGTCCAATCGCACACCCCGCAACTCAAGAAATAGTCACCGTCTGGCTCGATGTCAATGTCGAAGTGAGAGCGGACGTTTCGGGACTTGCACGCCGGGCACTCTTGAGTGCCACCGGTGCGCTGGCGCTCTAGCAGGGTGATGAAATGGCCGGTAACGGTATCGCAAGACTGAATGGCGATCGATGAAGCAGCGCGATCGGCGCTGCGAGTATGTGTGAGCCAGTTTGCAAGTTGCCAAGTCTCCTTCGCCGTGTTCTTCAGATGTTGACGGAGTTCCTTGTTGCTGCCACCGCCACACAGCGTGTTCATGAGGGCCTCGGTCCAGCCGATGAAATTGGCGTCTTGCGGCCGTTCGATATCAGCAGGCAGTTCTGTGCGACGTCTTAAGGCTCCGACGAGTGAAATCAGACCTTCTCGCAATAGCATGCCAACTGCCTGGTAATCCTCTGCTTCCACAGCACTTTCGTGGCGCGATTGAGCCTGCTGCAGGCGCCGGAAGACTTCATCGAACGGTGTTGGATCGTTCCCATCAATCTGCTCAGGCCTACTGCGCATGCGCATCATCAAGCCAATGTGAAACGAAAGCGTGTAGTCGAGGCTTGGGAAGTGGTGCTGCGAATAAAGGTTGGTCAAGTTTGTGATGACCCACCAACGCCCCTTGTCAGTCGTCACATCCCATATCTCATAGGGATCGCCCAAGACGATCTCCTGCTTGATGCGCTCGACATGTTTGACAATTTCGTCCCGTGCCTGCCCGTGGACGTAGTTTGCGATGTCTTGCTCGGAAAATGGATCGCGCTCTACGCTGTATCGCGCAAGCTCTTCGGGTTCGATTGGGTGCGTGTGAGTCACACATCCTTCAGCAGGAGCAGGGACAGGAGCTGGCTCAGGGTTTGTGTGGTTCATCCTGCATCCTCAAGAGCTGAGGGGTGTATCGGGCAGCGCATCGGACCGCGACTCGGCCCCTTGAGCGTGAGCGCTAAACATCAGTCGCCGCAACCGCATCGCTCGTGAGGAGTTTTAGCTCAAGGATCGGAGCCCGACGTAAAAGGGACACAAGCTTGAGCACAGTGTCGCCTGCACGCACTGGTTCACTACTTCTAGTACGCTTTAACACCATATGCCCGCGCTCGAAATCAAGCACGTAAAGTCGCTGCTTTAATCGATACCCCGAATACTGGCTCAAATCCAAAAGATAGACCTCTGACCTCTGTCCAGCTTCATGCGGATCGGAAAGACTATTATTTATTAGGTGCAGCAAGCGCAAATCCGCTAGAGCTTGAAGAACTCTATACTCAGCCGAGTGATTCTCCTTATCCCTAAAGTCGATGCGGAAAAATGTAATTTGCTGGTCAGTTAACAAGAATTGCTGCAACAAATTCAAAGTCGAAACGAGAACCGCTGATCGGCCAGATGTAGCAGCCGCGTCATCTTCTAGCTCTTGCAGCTTCGTCTTCCCGGCAATCCCTGCCGCATTATTTACATCCTGAACGCCAACGGTTTGGGCGTTTGGTCGCTGTCTGGCAGTTTGGATCGACGCTGCGCACAAGGTCAGAAAATCTCGAGGAACACCGCCAGAGGCAAGTACAAGTCGCTCTAGTGCCGATGCACTTAATACGTTGCTCAAAGGTAGCGCCTTGCACTCCTCTACGTAACCGCGCAGGACATTTTCCAAAAAGTCTTTTGCCTTCTCGGGACGCTCCAAGGTGACATCGAGATTTATGATGGTGGCATCATGGCCATTTTGTAAGCCAGTGGGGGGATTCGGAATAAACCAACGCGTTTGATGTTGAATTCCTGCAATTTTCAGCCAAACAGGATTGTCACGAGTAATGCCATGAATTAAATCCAAGAATTTTGGAACATCCGAGCTTGCCAGATAATGAATGTCATCCAAAAACACGTAAATTGACTGATTGCTTTGAGTGCAAAATCGATTGCACACCTGCTGAAGCAAAGGGACGATACGCGCCACATCTCCATTTTCAGCATTTGAGCTCAGGAATTTTTGTTCGATAGCCGCGCGAATCGAACGCGCTACTTCAGTGCCATGGGATGCAGATGAACTTGCTCCATACCAGCCCAAAACCAGATCACAGATTCTCAGTGCAACAGTAAGAAAAGCGTGAATCGCTGGCAGCGAGCGTAAGGGTTGCAAATTGACCCAAAGTACGTGCGCGCCATCTACTTCTAATACACGCTTTGCCTCAAGCAGCAAGGCAGTTTTTCCCACACCACGCCTGCCAAAAACCAGATGATGCCGCGGGGAAATAGCGAGGTTGAGTCGCTCGTTCACATCCTGAATGTAGCGAAGGCTCGGCTGACTTTCTGATGTTCTTGAACGTTCGCTAAGCAAGCGCGTCAACGCGGCGACACGCTCATCATTCACACTCTTAACTTGCTGCCCAACAGGGCGCTTCGCAGCGACAGCTTTTATTTGCCGTATCGTTACGAATCCATTTTCAATTTTTGAGTCAAGATTACTTGCAGCCTTAAGTGCCAGCTCGTAATCACGATCCACCTCAATGATTGCGATCACCTCCCCAGGAAACGTACGAATTTGAATCGAGACCGGCTTTATTCCGACCCGCCCCAATTCCTCATCTATAAGTGATCGAATGTTGTGCTCATCAGACATAGGATTTATATTTTTTTGGATTTAATATACTTAGCGGCCAATGGAATCAGCTCTTTTGCTTCTTTCAAAAGCCGATCTGCAATTGGCTTGAATGTACTATCCGGAAGAGGATAAGGGTCGTAGTCTGCACGATTTCGATCAAAGCGTGCTTCCTTCAGTCGCATTTTCCAAATATCGCAATTCGGAAAATCGCTCGGGAGTTTAGTCGCAAGAGCCGTATGGGCTTCGTGATCATCGCCCTTGTGATAGACATAGGTAGCCGCACGTGCGGCGTGATACATCGAATAGTATGCACGACTCACAATTGCACGGGTTAACGAAGGCATAGTGCGCGACGCGAGCTTCGCATCACGTAGGTGGCGGCGTGCAAGCAAAATTCGATCTTCGGCCACGCGCCATTGCAATTGAGAAATTGATCGATTTGCGCGCGCACTCAACAACACGCCATCTGCAAAGTTTTTGAGCTTCTCCTGATTAGCTTTCGAGATTAACAGGAGTTCGCTATGAGTTATTCGCGGCATGCTGGTGACGGCGCCTCGTCGATGTAACACGGAGGGCTACAAGTAAAAGACAGATCGTTACAGACATGCGATGTTCTGTCCATCCCGAGAATGACGGTTCGCGACCTAAACCGGTTGGAAGTTCTTTTTTCCGAGTTGCTAGATGCGAAGCAGGGAAGAGCGGGCGTTGCGCTACGGACCGTGTGTGCCCACCAAGCAGATAGCCAAGAATTTAGACGTCGCGGACTCGCTTTAGATTCGCTCTCGCACTGGCGGCTACGCGCCGCTGCTCGCACCCGCGCGACGAACCAGAGGCAATGACCGGTGTGACGATGTTGGCAGCCGAGTCGCTCAACACCCAGCGTATTAGTAGCGACAGCCCCGATTAGTCAACGCTGTGTCTTTCGGGGCATTCATCCGTCGCTCATCGGACCGATGCAAAACTTCATCCCGTCCGGCAACGAGTCCGACACCCCCGCCGCGTCGCCTCGGTCAACGTCGCACGAGCTTCATTTGCCTCTTACATAGTGCTTACAGGGGCAGCCGAGGGGAAATTCCCATCCCTACGCGAAATCCTATAAGTTGTTGTTTTTATTGTATTTTTTCCTGCGGAGAGTGTGAGATTCGAACTCACGGACGCTTTCACGTCGGCAGTTTTCAAGACTGCTGGTTTAAACCACTCACCCAACTCTCCGGAACCGTCGATTTTATGCCGACGGCGTTGCCCTACGCGTCATCGGGCAGGAACATCGCCTGCAGATCGCTTAGAAAATCCAGCCCACGCTCGGTCGGCCACACGCGGAACAGGTCGCGCGCCACGAGCCCCTTGCGCTCGGCTTCTTCCAATCCACGCTGGATCGACGTCATTGCCAGCCCCGTGCGTTCGCTGAACTGCGGCAGCGTGAAGCCCTGCTTCAGCCGCAGCGCATTGAGCATGAATTCGAACGGCAGATCGGCCAGCGCCACCTCGTCGCTCTGCGACACGGCGGCGCCCGCGCGTGCGTTCTCCATGTACAGGCGCGGCTCACGAAAGCGCACCTGGCGCACGATGCGGTGCGCAAAGCTCAGCTTGCTGTGCGCGCCGGCGCCAATGCCAAGGTAGTCGCCGAATTGCCAGTAGTTGAGGTTGTGCGCGCACTGGTGCCCTTCGCGCGCATAGGCCGACACCTCGTAGCGCGACATGCCGGCCGCAGTGGTGCGCTCGGTGATGCGGTCGAGCATGGCGTAGGCGATGTCGTCCTCGGGCAGGGTCGGCGGGAACTTGGCGAACCAGGTGTTGGGTTCGATGGTCAGGTGGTACACCGACAGGTGCGGCGGCGCGAGCGCCAGCGCCTGCGACAGATCAGCGTCCAGGCCCTCGAGCGTCTGGCCCGGCAGCGCGTACATCAGGTCGAGGTTGAAGGTGTCGAAGGTGCTCGCAGCCTCTTCGAGCGCGGCAATGGCCTGGGCGCGATCGTGCACACGGCCCAGCGCCTTCAGGTGCTCGTCGTTGAAGCTCTGCACGCCCACCGACAGGCGCGTGACGCCGGCCGCGCGGTAGGCCCGGAAGCGATTGCGCTCGAAGGTGCCGGGGTTGGCTTCGAGCGTGATCTCGCAATCGGGCGTGAGCTTCAGGCGCGCACGCACATCGCCGAGCAGGCGGTCGATGGCTTGCGGCGAAAACAGGCTCGGCGTGCCGCCGCCGATGAAGATGGTGTGGACGGTGCGGCCCCAGATGAGCGGCAGTGCGGCATCGAGGTCGGCCACCAACGAATCGATGTACGCCTGCTCGGGAATGCCGTCGATCTCCGCTTCGCTCGCGGCGCGCCATTCGTGCGAGTTGAAGTCGCAGTACGGGCACTTGCGCAGGCACCACGGCAGGTGGATGTAGAGCGACAGCGGCGGCAGCGCGCTGAGCTGCAACGGACCGGGCCGCATCCAGTGCAGCACGTCGTTGGCCTGCGGCGCTCCCGTGGACTGCGCCGGCTGGATCGGGAAGATGGTGGCCATTACAGCCAGCGCTCGCGCATCAGCGCCAACATGGCCTGCGCCGCGCGGCCGCGGTGGCTGTTGGCGTTCTTGACCTCGGGCGGCAGTTGGGCAAAGGTCTTGCCGAAGGCCGGCAGGTACATGACGGGGTCGAAACCGAAGCCGTTGTCGCCAACGGGCGCGGGCGCGATCTCGCCGACGACGCGGCCGATGGCGATGAGCGGCTCGGGGTCGTCGTGGCTGCGCAACGCGACCAGCGTGCTCACGAGCGCGGCGCGGCGGTTGGCCACGCCGTCGAGTTGCTCGAGCAGCGCCTTCACATTGTTGGCGTCGCCCTTGGGGTAGCCGAATTGCGTGGCGTAGTAGGCGGTGTCGACGCCCGGCAGGCCGCCGAAGGCATCGACGCAAAGGCCCGCGTCATCGGCGATGGCGGGCAGGCCAGTGGCGGCGCTGGCGTGGCGGGCCTTGGCCAGCGCGTTCTCCACGAAGGTGCGGAAAGGTTCTTCAGCCTCACCCACGCCCAGCGCCGACTGCGGCACCAGGGTAACGGCCAGCCCTGCAAACAGTTGCTGGAGTTCGGCGAGCTTGCCTGCGTTGTTGGAAGCCAGAACCAGTTTCATGAGTCAGTTCGAGAGCAGTGCCTGCTTCTGCAAGGTCACGAGTTCGCCGATGCCCTTCTCGGCAAGGCCGAGCAGGATGTTCATTTCTTCGCGCGTGAAGGCCACGCCTTCGGCCGTGCCCTGCACTTCGACGAAGTGGCCGGCGCCGGTCATGACGACGTTCATGTCGGTGTCGCAGGCCGAGTCTTCGGTGTATTCGAGGTCGAGCAACGGCGTGCCGCCGACGATGCCCACCGAGATGGCGGCCACGTGCCCCTTGATGGGCGATGCCTCGATGGCGCCGCTGGCCACCAGCTTGCTGACCGCGTCCTGCGCCGCCACGAAGGCGCCGGTGATGGCGGCGGTGCGGGTGCCGCCGTCGGCCTGCAGCACGTCGCAGTCGAGGTGGATGGTGCGCTCGCCGAGCACGGCAAGGTCGAACACGGCGCGCATCGAGCGGCCGATGAGGCGCTGGATTTCCTGCGTGCGGCCGGTCTGCTTGCCCTTGGCCGCCTCGCGGCTGCTGCGGGTGTGCGTGGCGCGCGGCAGCATGCCGTATTCGGCGGTGACCCAGCCTTCGCCGCTGCCCTTCTTGTGCGGCGGCACCTTCTCTTCGACGGAGGCCGTGCACAGCACGCGGGTCTGGCCGAACTCGATCAGCACCGAGCCTTCGGCATGGATGGTGAAGCCACGGGTGATGCGCACCGGTCGCAATTGATCGGCGGCGCGGCCGCCGCTTCGCGTGAAAGCAGTCATTTGTTCGGGAATTGGAAAGAAAAAAGAAAAGCCGCGCGCGCTCAGGTCTTGCGTGCGGCGGAACGGCGAATGGCCTCGTTGATCTCAGCGATGGAGCGCTCGATGGCGTCTTCGTCGAGGTCGTCGATCTCGTTGTCCGACGCCGGCATGCCGGCCTGGATGGTCGAGGCGAACACGCCGTCTTCGATGGTCTCGGTGGATACGCCGCTGCGGTCGTCCGCGCTGTCGGGCATTTCCCATTCGAGCGCGATGAGCGTGACGTTGTCGCTGTGGGCACCGCCCTTGCGCAGGGCCATCTCGGCGAGGTCGGGAGCCGCATCGGACACGGGCTTGCCCGAGGAGAGCGTGTGCACGATCAATTCGTCGTCGAGCACGCCCCAGACACCGTCGGAGCACAGCATGATGCGGTCGCCGCGCTGCAGCTGCAGCGGCGCCGCAATGTCGAACAGCGGCGTGGTCGGCGAGCCGAGGCATGTCAGCAGCAGGTTGCGGTTGACGGGCATGTCCGAGCCGTGCGGCTTGGGGCGTTCGGCGTGCGAGTGGTCGCGCGTGCGCACCAGCAGGCGGCCGTCGCGCACGACGTACAGGCGCGAATCGCCGCAGTGCATCCATGTCGCGGTGGTGCCCTGGAGCACGGCCGCGACAACGGTGGTGCGCGGCGTGTCGAGCATGGCCTTGTGGCTCGCGTAGCGCATGATCTGCTGGTGCGCGGCCATGGCCGATTCGGCCAGGAAGGCCTTCACGTCCTTCACGGTCGGGCGGGCCTCGCGCTGGTAGAGCGCAGCGATGGTCTGCAGCGCCAGCTGCGCCGCGACCTCGCCTTCCGGATGGCCGCCCATGCCGTCGGCCAGCACGAACAGCCCCGATTCCCGCGTGTAGCAATAGCCCATGCGGTCTTCGTTCTTGAGACGCCCGCCCTTGCGGCTGACCTGGAAGACGGAGAATTTCATGATGTCATGCGGGGCGCGTGGTGGGCGCAGCAGCCTTGGGCAGGCTCTTCTTGTCGAAAGAGCGGATGTTGTCGATCGACAGGCGCACTTTCTCGCCCACCGTGAGCTTGGTGTAGCGGCGCTCGCCTTCGCGGCTCAATTCCTTCTGCAGCGCGAAGACCGATTGCGGGCGCGACAGCGGGTCGAGCGACATGCACCACTCGACCACCTCGATCAGGTTGTCGGAGTACACGCCGCGCAGGCGCGACAGCGACAGGCTGAGCCGGTCTTTCTCGATTCGCCGCGGCGCGTCGTTGGGCGGATAGCCCTGCATGCAGGCGTAGATGCAGGCGCCGATGGCGTAGATGTCGGTCCAGGGGCCCATCGACGAGTCGCGCCGGTACATCTCGGGGGCCGCGAAGCCGGGGGTGTACATGGGGCGGATGAAGATGCCTTCCTTGCTGAGCACTTCGCGCGCGGCGCCGAAATCGATCAGCACGGCGCGGTCGTCGTCGGTGACGAAGATGTTGGCCGGCTTGATGTCCAGGTGCAGCATCTTGTACTGGTGGACGATGCGCAGGCCGCGCAGGATCTCGTCGAACAGCGAGCGGATGGTCGACTCGCGGAACACCTTCTGCTTTTTCAGGTCTCGCGCGGTGACCACGAAATCCTGCAGGGTCGCGCCCTCCAGGTAGTTCATGACCATGTAGACGGTCTCGTTCTCGCGGAAGAAGTTGAGCACGCTGACCACCGAGGCGTGCGAGATCTGCGCGAGCGAGCGGCCCTCCTCGAAGAAGCTCTTGAGCCCCAGCCGGTAGAGCGACAATTTCTCGGGCGGCACTTGCGGCGCGAGCTCACCGGGGCCTCGGGTGGCGAGCGACGACGGCAGGTATTCCTTGATGGCCACCTGCTGTCCGCTGGGGTCGATGGCGAGATAGACGACACCGAAACCACCTGCGGAAAGCCGGCGTACAACGCGGTAACCACCAATGACCGTATCGGGCAACAGGGGCGTAGGCTTGACCTTTGACATAATCCGGGAGTTTCGCCCGAAGGCGATGGTGCGGCAAGCGAACGCCGTGCCGACGCCTCGGTGCATGCAAGCAAAACCACAGTGAGGCGCAATGCCAGTTTACAGCATGACCGGCTACGCCAGCGGCCAGAACGGGTCCGCAGGCAGCCACTCCGAAGCCGATGCACGGCCTTCCGCCGGGGGCCGGCTCGGGGTCGAAATCCGCTCGGTCAACAGCCGCTTCCTCGATCTCACCTTCAAGTTGCCCGAGGAGCTGCGCCAGCATGAGACCGCGCTGCGCGAGCTGCTCACGGGCAAGCTCAAGCGCGGCAAGGTCGAGGTGCGCGCCGCCATCGAAAACACGGCCCAGGCCGGCGTGGTCGAGCCCTCCGTCAAGCTGCTCCAACGGCTCAACGGGGTGCAGGACAGCATCAAGGCCTGGCTGCCCGCCGCGCGCGACCTGAGCGTGGCCGACGTGCTGCGCCTGGCCGGCGGTGACAGCGCCGCCCGCGGCGACTGGGGGCCCGACCTGATCGAGGTCGCCGGCAAGGCCCTCGAGGGCCTGATGTCGGCCCGCCAGCGCGAAGGCGCCCGGCTGGCGAAGATGCTCGAAGCCCACCTGGCCCAACTGCGCACCCTGGTGCAGCAGGCCGGTCCGCTGGTGCCGCAGCTGGTCGAGCAGCAGCGCACCCGCTTCCTGGAGCGCTGGCAGGAGGCCATGGGCCTGACCGCCGGCACGGGCGGTACGCTGCCCGAGGCGGCCCAGGACCGCGCGCTGACCGAGGCCACCGCCTTTGCGATCCGCATCGACGTGGCCGAGGAGCTCACGCGGCTGAATTCACACCTCGACGAGATCGAGCGACTGCTCAAGAAGGGCGGCGAGATCGGCAAGCGCCTCGACTTCCTGATCCAGGAGCTGCACCGCGAGGCCAATACCCTGGGCTCGAAGTCGGCGGCGCTGGAACTCACGCGCATCGGCGTGGACATGAAGGTACTGATCGAGCAGATGCGCGAGCAGGTGCAGAACATCGAATGACGACGAGCGACAGAATGGACTACCCCGGCAACATCTTCGTGGTGGCGGCGCCCAGCGGCGCCGGCAAATCGAGCCTGGTCAAGGCGCTCATGGAACTCGACTCGGCCGTGCAGCCTTCGGTGTCGCACACGACCCGGTCGCCGCGCGGACAGGAAAAGCATGGCCGCGAGTACTTTTTTGCGTCGCCGACGGAGTTCGACGCGATGATCGCGGCCGACGGCTTCGTGGAGTGGGCACATGTGCACGGCCACCGCTATGGCACCTCCAAGAAGGCCATTGAGGAGCGGATCGCCCAGGGCGCGGACGTCATCCTCGAAATCGACTTCCAGGGCGCCCTGCAGATCCGCAAGACCTTTGCCAACGCGGTGATGATCTTCATCCTGCCCCCCAGCTGGGAGGAGCTGCGCTCCCGGCTCGAACGGCGCGGCGAAGACAGCGCCTCGGTCATCGAATTGCGCCTGAAGAACGCCGCCGAAGAGATGGCCCGGGCGGGGGAATTCGACTTCGTTATAATCAACGAGTTATTTGAGCGCGCACTTTTCGATCTCAAGGCGATCGTCCACGCTCAGCGGCTCCGGTATTCCGCACAGCGCCGTGCCCGTGCCGACACATTCGCCGCACTGAACATCCCCTGATATCCGAGTTCACCGCTCCCAGACCGAAAGATTCTCATCATGGCCCGCATCACCGTCGAAGATTGCCTCGTCAATATTCCGAACCGTTTCCAGCTCGTCCTGGCCGCCACCTACCGTGCGCGCATGCTGAGCCAGGGCCATGCCCCCAAGATCGAGAGCAAGAACAAGCCCGCCGTGACCGCCCTGCGCGAAATCGCCGAAGGCAAGATCGGCCTCGAAATGCTCAAGAAGGTGCCGGGCTGATCTGACGCAGCCCTGCAACGAAAAGGCACCGCGAAGCGGTGCTTTTTTTATGTCCGGACGCGTCCACAGAGCGGTCACGCTAAAGTGGTAGCCATGAGCGCGGTAGCCAAACATCAGTCCCATGCCCCCAAAGGCACGCCGAAGCCGAGCCCGGCGGCGCTGAACGCGGCCGCCGCGAGCTTCGCGGCATTGACCGCGCGCCTCGACTACCTGAGCCCCGAAGACACCGAACTGGTCCGGCGCGCCTACCGCTTCGCCGACGAAGCCCACCTGGGCCAGCTGCGCAACAGCGGCGAGCCCTACATCACGCACCCGATCGCCGTGGCGGCGCAATGCGCCGAGTGGAAGCTCGATGCGCAGGCGCTGATGGCCGCCCTGCTCCACGACGCCATCGAAGACTGCGGCGTCACCAAGCCCGAACTCATCGAGCGCTTCGGCGCCCCGGTTGCCGAACTGGTCGACGGACTGACCAAGCTCGACAAGCTGCAGTTCAACACCCGCGAGGAAAACCAGGCCGAGTCGTTCCGCAAGATGCTGCTGGCGATGGCGCGCGACGTGCGCGTCATCCTCGTCAAGCTGGCAGACCGTACGCACAACATGCGCACACTGGCCGATGCGCCACGTGAAAAATGGGGCCGCATCTCGCGCGAGACGCTCGAGATCTACGCGCCCATCGCGCACCGGCTCGGGCTGAACCAGACCTACCGCGAGCTGCAGGAGCTGTCGTTCCGGCATTTGAAACCGTGGCGTTACGCCACGCTGTCGAAGGCCGTCGCCAAGGCGCGCGGCCGTCGGCGCGACCTGATCCAAAAGGTGCAAAAAGAGGTCGAGGCCGCGTTCTCGGCCGCCGGCATGACACTGCGGATCGCAGGACGCGAGAAAACGCTCTATTCGATCTACCGCAAGATGGAAGAAAAACACCTGAGCTTCGCCCAGGTGACCGACATCTACGGCTTCCGCCTGATCGTGCCGAACGTGATCGCCTGCTATACCGGCCTGGGCATCCTGCACCAGATGTACAAGCCGCTGCCGGGCAAGTTCAAAGACCACATTGCGATCGCCAAGCTCAACGGCTACCAGTCGCTGCACACCACACTGGTAGGCCCGGCCGGCGTCAGCGTGGAATTCCAGCTGCGCACCGAGGCGATGCACGTGGTGGCCGAATCGGGCGTGGCCGCGCACTGGCTGTACAAGGCCGCCGAGCCGAACGCGGCCAGCAATGACCGGCTGGGCACCAAGTGGCTGCAGTCGCTGCTCGACATCCAGGACGAGACGCGCGATGCGGCCGAGTTCTGGGACCACGTCAAGGTCGACCTGTTCCCCGACGCGGTGTACGTGTTCACGCCGAAGAGCCAGATCATGGCGCTGCCCCGCGGCGCCACGGTGGTCGACTTTGCCTATGCCATCCACAGCAACATCGGCGATCACACCTCGGCCGCGCGCATCAACGGCGACCAGGTGCCGCTGCGCACCGAGCTGAAGAACGGCGACGTGGTCGAGGTGATCACGGCGCCCGTGTCGACGCCCAATCCGGCCTGGCTCGGGTTCGTGCGGACCGGCCGGGCGCGCTCCAAGATCCGCCACTACCTGAAGACGCTGGCGCACGCCGAGTCCGAAGGCCTGGGCGAAAAGCTGCTCGCGCAGGCCTTGCGCGCCGAAGGCCTGAGCAAGCTGCCCGAGGAAGACGAAGAGCATCAGGCGCTGTGGGAAAAGCTGCTGCGCTTCACCGGCAACCGCACCCGCTCCGAGCTGCTGACCGACATCGGCCTGGGCAAGCGCATCGCCAGCATCGTCGCCAAGCGGCTGGTGGCGATGCTTTCCGAACTAGGCGAACGGCCCGATGCGCTGCTGTTGAGCCGCGAGCGCTTCATCTCGCACGAAACCGTGTCGCAGGGTGCGGTCACGCTGGATGGCAGCGAGAACTCGTCGGTGCGGTTTGCGCTGTGCTGCCGGCCCATTCCTGGCGACCAGATCGTCGGCTATCTCGGCCATGGAGAAGGGCTGGTGGTGCACACGGAAGACTGCGGCGTCGGCCAGCGGCTGCGCCACAAGGACAGCGAACGCTTCTTCGCAGTCGAGTGGGCGGACGAACCCACGCGCGCCTTCGAGACCGGGGTGGTCATCACCGTGCGCAACGACAAGGGCGTGCTGGCGCGCGTCGCCGCCACGCTGGCCGATGCGGAAGCCGACATCACGCACGTGGAAATGGCCGACGAAACCCCGCAGGACTCGACCGACCTGCGCTTCGTGATCGCCGTGCGCGACCGCACGCACCTGGATGCGGTGCTGCGCGCGGCCCGGCGTACCGCGTCGGTGCTGACCGCCTCCAGGACGGTTCCGGCCTCCTGAGGACGGCTACGCCGCCGCTGGGCGCGGCGCCGGATAGCTCACCGACAGAATCTCGACTTCGTGCGCCCCGCCGGGCGTCACGAGCTTCACCACGTCGCCCTCGCGCGACTTGAGCAGTGCCCGCGCAATCGGCGAGATCCAGCTGACCTGCGATTTCGCGCTTTCCGCTTCGTCGATGCCGAGAATGGTGACGCTGCGCTCGTCACCCGTCTCATCGACATAGCGAACTGTCGCGCCGAAGAAAACCTGGTCGCGGCCGTGGTGCACCGAGGGATCGGTGACCTCCGCGATTTCGAGGCGCTTGGTGAGAAAGCGGATGCGGCGATCGATTTCGCGCAGGCGCTTCTTGCCGTAGAGGTAGTCGCCGTTCTCGGAGCGATCACCGTTCTTGGCCGCCCAATGCACGGTTTCGACGATCTTGGGCCGCTCCTCGTCCATCAGCTGCAGCAGTTCGTCGCGCAGGCGCGCATAGCCTTCGGGCGTGATGTAGTTCTTGCTGCCTGCAGGCAGCGGAGGTGACGCACCATCGGCACTGTCGTCATCTCCGTCGGAGTCGGTTTCCTTGGTGAATGCCTTGCTCATCGCAAAATCCTCCAAATGAAAAAAGCCCGCAACTTTCGTTGCGGGCTTTCCTTGTAGTGGTGCGGCTGGCAGGAATTGAACCCACGACCCCTTGGTTCGTAGCCAAGTACTCTATCCAACTGAGCTACAGCCGCACAGCTTGCAATTATAGCCCGCTTTTATCGACCTTTCGGGCTTCACCGGTCGATCCATCGCGAAGGCACAAAAGAAAAATGCCCGGAAGAAGAATCTTCCGGGCATTTTCAGTGATGGTGCGGCTGGCAGGAATTGAACCCACGACCCCTTGGTTCGTAGCCAAGTACTCTATCCAACTGAGCTACAGCCGCTAAGCCTTCCATTATAGCGTCTTTCAAGGCATTTCTCGAAACAGGCGCGAACAGGTGGCAGCGGGCCCTGAGGGGCTCGAGGCAGTCGCTCCGTGGATCGTGCGCCGGAGCCTCCTTGAGCCCGTAGTTCAGCACCGCCCTTCTGAACGCAGGAAAGCCTGTAACGAGCCGTTCCAGGCGCGACCTATTTCACGATTGCCAAACCTGGTCTGGGCCAACAGTCAAAGAAGCGGTTCCGCCTGTCGGCCTTTGTCTCCGTGCGCGAGTTGTCTTCTCCAGATCGCGCTTGCGCTTGGCAAAGCATCAGCCAAGGCAGTCGATCCAACGGAAACAACTGAAAGGGACCATTATGAAACTCGGGCTGATCTCACTCGCACTCGCAGCTGGACTCGCCGCAGGCTGTGCAACCGAACAAGGGACTCACACGGCCGTCGGCACCGGTACAGGCGCCGTCCTCGGCGCCGGTGTCGGCAATCTCATCGGGCACGACAAGAAGAGCACGGCGATCGGTGCAGCGGTTGGCGCGGCGGTCGGCGCCGGCGTGGGCTACAACTGGACCAACATCCGCAACAAGCTCAGTGGCCAGACGGCCGGCACCGGCACGCAGATCACCGATCAGCCGGACGGCTCGCTGATGGTCAACATTCCCAGCAATGTCACGTTCGACACCGACAGCGCGACCATCAAGCCTTCGTTCCGAAGCGTGCTCGACGGTGTGGCCCAGACCATTTCGCAGGAGCCCAGGATCAACGCGCGCGTAGTCGGCCATACCGACAGCACCGGCAATCCGGACCACAACATGGCTCTGTCGCAGCGCCGCGCGCAAAGCGTGGCGACCTACCTGGCCGATCGCGGTGTGGCGAACACCCGCCTGACCGCCGAAGGACGAGGCCAGACACAGCCGGTGGCAAGCAATGCCTCCGAAGAAGGCCGCACGCAGAATCGCCGTGTCGAAATCTATTTGAAGCCTGCTGCGCAGTAGGCGATGCAAGGGCGCGCGGGACGGCAGCTCTACTGCTTGATCCATCCCGAGGCGGAGGATCGGCGCCCGGAGCTCCGTCTGCGCCGCCATGCGCTGCGTGAGTTCGGCCGGCGTCGAGGCCTTGGGATCGAAGACCAGGCCGGCCATGCGCGCGAACCTTTGCCGCAGCCAGTGCCTTGTTCGATGACGGGTTGAGCCGGTCGACCGCAGGCTTCTGCGTTCCGGCCGGTGCGAACACGCGTGAGCGGAACTAGCGGCCCGCCCCCAGTTTTTCAAAAGCCGAATCGAGCCGTCCCAATGCGATCGAGACATCCGCCCTGCGCGCGTTGATCCAAGCCTCCTGCTCGGCAACGCGCTTCGTCGACTCCCTCAACATCCGGTCCATCTCTTTCAGCTGCGGACCTCCAGCGGTCTGGCGGTTCTTGACGATAGCGGCAGGGTCGAGCGACGATCGAAACTCCGCCTCGGACATCGGCAGCGCAGTTGCAAACTCGCCTTTCACCGTTTCGGCATAGATGCGTTGTGCTTCCACATAGGGGAAGTCGAGTGGCTTGATGTTCTTGGCTTTGGCGTACTCCACCACTTCTGAAGCGAAGTGGTGCCCGACACGGAAAGGCAGTTTGTACCTGCGCATCAGAACGTCGGCGAGTTCCTGGGAGGCGGTCCAATCGCTGTTGAGCTCCTCCAGTGCACGCTCCGGATCGACAACCAGCGCCCCGAGGATCTTGTCCCAGTTGCCAAGCACGCCGATGGCGCTGCGGATCATCGCGCTGGTAGGCCTGGCGTCCTTCGCATCGCTCATGCCTGTCGGAATATTGTGTGCCAGAAGCGCTGCCCCGATGCCAAGTGTCAAAGTAGTCGATGCGTCGCGGCGAGTGCTGTTGAGCAGGCCCGGATTGCGCTTTTGTGGCATGGCGCTGGACACATAGGTGTTTTCGCCTCCCTCGCGCAGCAAGATCCAGGGACGAGCCTGGGAATATTGCGCCATGACGTCCTCGACAAACATGCCGGCATGCAGGGCGATGGCGCTGACGATGGCACCTGCTTCGACGGGCTCGTCTACGGATGAGACCTGAGATGCGTCATAGGCGTTGTCTACCGTGGCTGCAAAACCCAGGTAATCCGCCATGCGTTTGCGGTTCAGCGGCCAACTGGTGCCGTTGAGCACCGTGGTGCCCATGGACGAGCGGTCGATCCGAACATAGGCCTCGCGGATCCGTTGTGCGTCGCGGTCCAGGCCGGCCGCAATTCCCAGTAGATAGTGGCCATAGCTATTGGGCTGGGCGGCCACGCCGTTGGTGTAGTTGGGAACGATGGTGTCCTTGTGTTTGTCCGCCAACTTCACCAGGGTGCCGGTCGTCTTGTTCAGCTGCTCGGCCAAAGCCAGCATGTCGTCGCGCAAGATGGCCGAGCGCAGCGTCGCCAGCATGTCCTGGCTCGAGCGGCCGGCATGCAGCAGAGTGATCTGAGGGCCTACGGCGTCAATCAGCAATGGCTCGAAAGTGATGACGTTCGTTGGGCGCTTGCCCCCCGGCTTGCCCCCATCGACCAACACCTTGGTGATGCCGGAGTAGACCAGCGGCCCCATGGACCGATCCAGCAAACCTTCGTCGATGTTGATGACTGCGGAGGCTTTGTTGATCTCCCCGAGCCAGAAGAACTCGTCACGCGCTGGCTTGGTCTGAGCATGAACTTGCAGTGCGGTGAAAGAAAGCGCCAGGGCTGCCGCGAGGGTACAGATCGAGAATTTCAAGCTTGTCTCCGGTAGTTGAGGTTGTCGCGACGGTATATGTGAAAACACGCGCGCGCCCATCGGACTGGTCGGGCTCTGCATACGCAATCATCGGCATCCATGTTTGCGCGCACGGTAGGCCAGTTGGGGGCGCGTGACACCCAGCAAGCGCGCCGCCGCGGAGAGGTTTCCTCCGCAGTGTTCCAGCGCACGGCGTATCAGCGTCTCCTCCACTTGTCCCAATGAGCCGGAGCCGACGCGGTCCGCCATGGCTTGGCCTGTGGGCACGGACTGCGGCAACAGGACGCCGTCTCCGCCCGCCAGGTGCCCATCCGGCCGTACCGACAGCACGTTCTTGTCCAGCGTCTCGCCGCTCGTGAAGAGGTGGTGAACATCGAGCAGGGCGCCCTCGGGAGCGACGATCACGGCGCGCTCGATCAGGTTCTGCAGTTCGCGGATGTTTCCGGGGTAGTCGTAGTTCAGAAGCGCCTTGACGGCGGATTGCGTGAAGCCGGTGACCTTGCGGCCGTGCTTGCGGCCGTAGTGCTGAAGGAAATGGCTCATCAGGAGCGGCACGTCGTCGCGCCGCTCGCGCAGCGGCGGCAGGTGAATGGGAAAGACGTTCAGCCGGAAGAACAGGTCGTCGCGAAACTTGCCCTCACGCACGGCCTGGCGCAGATCGACGTTGGTGGCCGCGACGACGCGCGTGTCGACCTGGATGCTGCGCGTACCACCCACGCGCTCGACCTCGCCTTCCTGCAGCGTGCGCAGCAGCTTGCCCTGGGCCGCGTAGCTCAGCGTGCCGATCTCGTCCAGGAACAGCGTGCCGCCGTGGGCGCGCTCGAAGCGTCCCGGCCGCGCCGCACCGGCGCCGGTGTAGGCGCCGCGCTCCACGCCGAACAGCTCGGACTCGATCAGCGTCTCCGGAATGGCCGCGCAGTTCACCGCGACGAAGGGCTTGTCGCGCCGCGGACCGATGCTGTGCAGCATGCTGGCGAACTTTTCCTTGCCGACGCCGGACTCGCCGGTGAAAAGCACGGTGGCCGTGGTTGGCGCGACGCGATGCAGCAGGTGGCAGGCCGCGTTGAAAGCCGACGATGCGCCCACCATCGCGTCGTTCTTGCGCGGCGGCATGGGCAACGCGGCGGCCCGCGGCTCCGCGCCGCTCACGCCGCCCACACCGCTGTACTGGGACGCGCCGACGAAGTCACGCGCGCGCAGGTAGCGCATGTCTTCTTCCACATCGTCCCAGCGCTCGGCCGATTTGCCGATCACGCGGCATTGGCTCTCGCCCATCGAGCGGCAGGCGACTTCGCGGAACACCACCAGCCGCCCGAACAGCGTGCTGACGTAGCCGGTGGCATAACCCACCTGCATCCAGCAGGCCGGCGAGCCGCCAATGCCGTAGGCCGCGATGTGCTCGTCGTCTTCGATCGAGTGGTGCCAGATGAATTCACCCTCGTAGTCCGAGGTCTCGGGGTCATAGCGCACGTGCACCAGCTCGACCTTCACCAGGCCTTCCAGGGCATGCAGGCGGGTGCCGGCCATGGCGGCGGCGGCCGGTTCGGCGTCGGGCCAATGCTTGCGCACCAGCTGTGCATCGCGCGCGCCGCTGACGTAGCCCGCGCGTGTGAAGAGACCACGGGCGCTCTCCTGGCCCAGGCTGTCGACGAGCTCGCGCCGCAGAGACCCCAGCGCCTCGGTGTGCAGAAGCACCATGCGCTGATCCTGCAGCCAGATGCGGCCATCACCGGGCGAAAAGAACAGGCACTCGCTGATGTCGGCAATCGTCGGATGCTCTTCGCTGCCCACGTGCGAGGCCTCGAAGCGGCTCATTGCACGCGTCGCTTCGGCGCCGTCGAAACGGCCCAGCGCGGCGCCGGTGGCGCGTGCCACGTCGGCCAGTGAGATCCGCTCCGGGAACGGCGAGTTGGCGGTTTTGGTCAATTTTCAGCTCATCGTTTGGTGAAACGAGCGGCCGATTTTTGATCATTTGGTGAAACTGCAGATCAGGGTAAACCAGTTATTTCGAATAACCAGTACAGCCTCGGGAATTCCCCTAATCTCCCAATGAAAACACCATCGCGCGGCGGCGTTGGGCCACCCCGCCGCGGCGCCGCTGGTACGCCCGTTGCGAAAAGAAGGCGGGTGCCGCGGGTATTTCCGCCCGCGGCCAGCCGATCAATTTTTTCGCAAGGGGTGAGTCATGGATGTTTCGCAGAAACCGGCGTTCCTGGACCCGGCAGCCTGGGCCGGCAAGGTGTTCAACGGCGCGTGGGTCGCGTCCGCAGGCGGTGCGCGCGACGTCGTCGAACCGGCCACGGGCCAGGTGATGGCGGCCGTCGGCATCGCCGATGCGCAGGACGTGGGGCTGGCCACAGCCGCCGCGGCGCAAGCGCAGAAAAGCTGGGCGCAGGTTGCGCCGCGCGAGAAGGCCGCGGTGTTCCTGCGGGCCGCGGCCCTGTTCCAGCAGCACTTCGACGAGATGGCGCTCTACGTCGCCCGGGAGACCGGCGCCATCCTGCCCAAGGGACAGCATGAGGTGCGCGAGGCCATCACCCTGTGCCATCTGGCGGCGGCCCTGCCCCTGCAGGCGCAGGGCCAGATCCTGCCGAGCGCGAGCGGCACCACCAGCCTGGCGCGGCGCGTGCCGCGGGGCGTGGTGGGCGTGATCTCGCCCTTCAACTTTCCGCTCATCCTCACCCTTCGAACCGTGGCGCCGGCTCTTGCGGCGGGCAACGGCGTGGTGATCAAGCCCGACTCGCGCACACCGGTGAGCGGCGGCTTCATGATCGCCCGCGTGTTCGAAGAGGCGGGCCTGCCCCCCGGCCTGCTGCAGGTGCTGCCCGGCGACGCCGCCGCCGGTGAAGCGCTGGTGACCGATGCGCGCGTGCCGATGATCGCCTTCACCGGCTCGCCCGCGGTGGGCCGGCGCATCGGTGAACTGGCGGGGCGCCACCTGAAGAAGGTGACGCTGGAGCTGGGTGGCGCCAACTCGCTGATCGTGCTGGAAGACGCCGACCTCGACATCGCGGCCAGCAACGCCGCCTGGGGCGCCTACCTGCACCAGGGGCAGATCTGCATGGCGACCAATCGCATCATCGTGCACGAGAGCATCGCCACCGCCTTGACAGAGCGGCTGGTCGAGAAGGCCCAGCACCTGCCGGTGGGCGACGGCGCCAGCGGCCAAGTGGCCCTGGGGCCGCTGATCGACGCCAAGCAGCGCGACCGCGTGCACGCCATCGTGCAGGACAGCATCGCGGCCGGCGCGCAGTTGCTGGCCGGCGGCAGCAGCGACGGCCTGTTCTACAAACCCACGGTGCTGGCGGGCGTGAAGGCCGGCATGCGCGTGTACGACGAGGAAGTGTTCGGCCCCATCGCCAACATCATCACCTTCAAGACCGACGACGAGGCCGTGGCCCTGGCCAACAACCACCAGGGCAGCCTGGCCTCGGCGGTGATCTCGCCCTCGATCGGACGTGCCATGGCGATGGCCGCGCAGTTGAACTCCGGCATGGTCCACATCAATGACCAGACCGTCAACGACGAGTGCGTCAACCCCTTCGGCGGCCCCGGCATCGCCGGCAACGGCAGCAGCGTCGGCGGCCCGGCCGACTGGGAGGAATACACCCAGTGGCAGTGGCTGACCATCAAGCAGGCGGCGCACGCCTATCCGTTCTGAATGCCAGCGACCGAACCCACAAAGGAGACATTTCATGCGGCTTGAAGGAAAAACCATTGTCATCACCGGCGTGTCGTCGGGCATCGGCGCCGAGGTGGTGCGCATCGCGCGCTTTGCCGGCGCCCGCGTCATCGGCATGGACCGCAACGACCCCAGCCTCACGCTCGACGGCTTCGTCAAGGCCGACCTGAGTTCCGTCGCCGCCATCGATGCGGCCGTGGCGCAATTGCCCGAGCGCTTCGACGCGCTGTGCAACATCGCCGGCGTGCCCGGCACGGCGCCCGTGAAGCTGGTCGCCGACGTCAACTACCTGGGCCTGCGCCATCTGACCGAACAGGCGCTGCCGCGCATCCCGCGCGGCGGTTCCATCGTCAACGTGGCCTCCATCCTCGGCGCCGAATGGCCGCAGCGCCTGGCGCCGCACAAGGCTCTGGCCGCCGCGCAGGGCTTCGAGGCCGGCGCCCATTGGCTGCGCGACCACCCCGTGCCGCAGGAGACCTGCTACCAGTACTTCAAGGAAGCGCTGATCGTCTGGAGCGCCACGCAGTCGCAAAAATGGTTTCTCGAGCACGGCGTGCGCATGAACTGCGTCGCGCCGGGTCCGGTTTTCACGCCGATCCTGGGCGACTTCGTGAGCATGCTCGGCCAGGAGCGGGTGCAGGCCGATGCGCACCGCATGCTGCGCCCCGGCTTCGCCGACGAGATCGCGCCGGTGATCGCGTGGCTGTGCAGCGATCAGGCGCGCTGGATCAGCGGCGCCAACATCCCGGTCGACGGCGGACTGGCATCGACATACATCTGAGCCGCAATGACCCACGCCGCCGCCTTGCTCGACGTGGCGGCCGGCTGGCGGCGTGACTTGGGGTGGGCAGCGAGTACCTTGCCGGCGGGAAATGACCCCGCTGCGGCGCATTGGGTGGTAGGCCGTGATGGGCTTGAACCATCGACCAACGGATTATGAGTCCGCTGCTCTAACCAACTGAGCTAACGGCCCACTGGCCACGATTCTATTCGCCGCAGCGTCCTACTTGCGGTGGCTCAGCGCATTGCCGACCAGCCGCGACGTGATATCGACGATCTGGATCATGCGTTCGTAGGGCATGCGCGTCGGTCCGATCACACCCAGCGTGCCCACGACCTGCCCATCGACCTCGTAGTTGGCACTGACGATGGAAAGCTCCTCGAACGGCACGACCTGGCTTTCGCCGCCGATGAAGATGCGCACGCCTTCGGCCTTGCTCGACACATCGAGCAGACGCATCAGCTGGGCCTTTTGCTCGAAGAGTTCGAAGGCGCGGCGCAGTTGCCCCATGTCGCTGGAGAAATCGCTCACCGACAGCAGGTTGCGCTCGCCGGAGATCACGACTTCGTCTTCCTGCGCCTCGGTCAGCACCTCGGAGCTGACCTGCACCGCAGCCTGCATCAGGGCGGCGATCTCGCCGCGCAGCTTCTCGATCTCGGACTGGAGACGATCGCGCACCTGCTCGATGGTCAGGCCCGCATAGTGGGCATTGATGTAGTTCGAGGCCTCGACCAGTTGTGACTGCGAATAGTCGGCCTCCGGGAAGATCACCCTGTTCTGCACGTCGCCATCGGGCGAGACGATGATGACCAGCAGGCGCCGCTCGGAGAGCCGCAGGAACTCGATCTGCTTGAACACCGAAGCACGCCGCGGCGCCATCACCACACCGACGAACTGCGACAGGTTCGACAGCAGGTTCGCCGCATTGGCGATCACCTTCTGCGGCTGGTCGGGCGCCAGGCTCGGCGTGCTCATCTGTTCGCGCTCGGCGGTCAGCATGGTGTCGACGAAGAGGCGGTAGCCGCGGTGCGTGGGGATGCGGCCGGCCGAGGTGTGCGGGCTGGCAATCAGCCCCAGCGCCTCGAGGTCGGACATGACGTTGCGGATGGTCGCGGGCGACAGGTCGAGCCCCGGCGAACGCGAGAGCGTTCGCGAGCCGACGGGTTGCCCGTCGGCGATATAGCGCTCGACGAGCGTCTTGAGCAGCAACTTGGCACGGTCGTCCAGCATTGCAAGATTTTAGTGTTGTAATTTGTGAGATATGACCTCTCGCTTTCGTCACGTCGCCCTGATCGGCAAATACCAGGCTTCCGGCGCCCGAGCGCAGGCGGATGCGCGCGACGGCGTCATGGAAGGCATCGGCACCTTCCTCGAATCGCAAGGCTGCACGGTGTTCGTCGAGCGCTCGACTTGCGAAGACGACGATGACGGCGCCCCCGCCCATCCGCGCTACGAAGCCCTGAGCGTCGAGGAAATCGGCCAGCGCTGCGACCTCGGCCTGGTGGTCGGCGGCGACGGCACCATGCTCGGCATCGGCCGGCAGCTCGCCAGCTACGGCATTCCGCTGATCGGCATCAACCGCGGCCGGCTCGGCTTCATCACCGACATCCCGCTCGACAACTACCAGGCCACGCTGATTCCGATGCTGGCCGGCGAGTACGAGGAGGACCACCGCAGCCTGATGCATGCACAGGTCGTGCGCGACGGCGCCTCGGTGTTCGACGCGCTCGCGATGAACGACGTGGTCGTGAACCGCGGCGCCACCTCCGGCATGGTCGAGCTGCGCGTGTCGGTGGGCCGCCATTTCGTGGCCAACCAGCGCGCCGACGGCCTGATCATCGCTACGCCCACGGGCTCGACCGCCTATGCGCTGTCGGCAGGCGGGCCGCTGCTGCATCCAGCGGTGCCGGGCTGGGTGCTGGTGCCGATCGCGCCGCACACCCTATCGAACCGCCCCGTGCTGCTGCCTGATGCCGACGAGATCGTGATCGAGCTGGTGGGCGGGCGCGACGCCAGCGCCAATTTCGACATGCAGTCGCTGGCCTCGCTCGCGATCGGCGACCGCGTGGTGGTGCGCCGCTCCGACTTCCGCGTGCGCTTTTTGCACCCGCGCGGCTGGAGCTATTTCGACACGCTGCGCAAGAAACTTCATTGGAACGAAGGGGGCTCCTGAAATGGCGCTGCGACGCATCGCACTGCGCGACTTCGTGATCGTGCGATCACTCGAACTCGACCTGTCCGGCGGCTTCACGGTATTGACCGGTGAGACCGGCGCGGGCAAATCCATCCTGATCGACGCACTGCAGCTGGCCCTGGGCAACCGCGCCGACGCGGGCGCCGTGCGCGAAGGCGCCGAGCGGCTCGACGTGAGCGCCGAATTCGACGCCGACCCGGCCCTGGACACGTGGCTCGACGAGGGCGGCTTCGAGGCCGGCGACGCGCTGCTGCTGCGCCGCACCGTCGACCTGCAGGGCCGCAGCCGCGGCTGGATCAACGGTAGCCCGGCCACGGCCACGCAATTGCGCGAACTCGGCGACCGTCTGCTCGACATCCACGGCCAGCACGCCTGGCAGAGCCTGACGCGGCCCGAAGCCGTGCGCGGCCTGCTCGACGCCTACGCGGGCGTGCGCACCGACGCGCTCGACGCCGCATGGCAGGGCTGGCGGCAGGCGCTTTCGGCGCTCGAACATGCGCGCTCGGCGCAAGACTCGCTGCAGCGCGAACGCGAACGGCTGCAGTGGCAGATCTCCGAAGTCGCCAAGCTAGCGCCGGGTGCCGACGAATGGGAAGAGCTGTCGACCAACCACTCGCGCATCTCCAACGCGCAAGCGCTGATCGACGCAGCCCAGGGCGCCAGCCAGGCGCTGGAAGACGACGACAGCGGCGCCCTCTCCGCGCTCTCGCGGGCGGCCACGCTGCTGCAGAACTGCGAGCACATCGAGCCCGAGTTCCGCGCGCTGGGCGAGGTGCTCGCCTCCTGCGTGGCGCAGGCTTCCGACGCGGCCCACACGCTGCACGGCTACCTGCGCAACGCCGACACCGATCCGCAGAGCCTGGCCGAGCTGGATGAACGCATGGGCCTGTGGATGTCGCTTGCGCGCCGCTACAAGCGCACACCCGCCGAGCTGCCGGCGCTGCTGGCCGGCTGGCAGGCCGAACTGCAGGCGCTCGATGCGCAAAGCGATCTCGAAGGCCTGGAGCGTGCCGAGCAAGGCGCGCAACAGGCCTACATGAAAGAAGCCAAGGCGCTGGGCAAGGCCCGCAAGCAGGCCGCCCCCCGCCTCGCCCAGGCCGTCACCGACGCCATGCAGGGCCTCGGCATGCAGGGCGGACGCTTCGACGTCGAACTGCAGCCGCTGGCACAGCCCAGCCGCGCCGGCCTCGAAGACGTGGCCTTCCTCGTTGCCGGCCACACCGGCAGCACGCCCCGGGCCATCGGCAAGGTGGCCTCGGGCGGCGAACTGTCGCGCATTGCGCTGGCCATCGCCGTCACGACCAGCCAGCTCGGCGCCGCGCAGACGCTGATCTTCGACGAGGTCGATGCCGGCGTCGGCGGGGCCGTGGCCGAGACGGTCGGGCGGCTCATGAAGCAGCTCGGCCGCGACCGCCAGGTGCTCGCCGTGACCCACCTGCCCCAGGTGGCCGCCTGCGCCGACCATCACCTCGTGGTGGCCAAGCGCCAGACGGCGGCGGCGGGCAAGGACGGCCCGCGCACCGAAAGCGGCGTGTCGCGCCTCGACGACGACAACCGCGCCAGGGAAATCGCCCGCATGCTGGGCGGCGAGAAGGTCTCGCAGACCTCGCTCGCGCATGCACGCGAGCTGCTCGGCCACAAGACTCCGGCGACCGCGCCATGAGCCTCGACCTCGTGCTCATCACGGGCATGTCGGGCTCCGGCAAGTCGGTGGCCCTGCACGCGCTGGAAGACGCTGGCTACTACTGCGTCGACAACCTGCCGCCCGAGCTGCTGACCCCGTTCGTCGCGCTGCAGCATGAGCAGCAGGCCACGCGGGTGGCCATCGCCATGGACGTGCGCAGCGGCGTCTCGCTGCCGATCGTTCCGCATCAGCTCGACGCGCTGCAGCGCGACGGCGAGATCTCGCTGCGTTCGCTGTTCCTCGACGCAACCACCGACGCCCTGCTGCGCCGCTATTCGGAAACCCGCCGCCGCCACCCGCTCTCGCGCCAGGAGGGTCGCACAGACGTGCCCGAGCAGCATCGCGTGCTGATGCAGGCGATCGAGCTCGAACGCGAGCTGCTGGCCGACCTGCGCGACGGCGCCGACGTGATCGACACCAGCCTGATCCGGCCTGCGCAGCTGCAGAGCTACATCAAGTCGTTGATCTCCGCGCCCCAGAGCGCGCTGACGCTGGTGTTCGAGTCATTCGCCTTCAAGCGCGGCGTACCGCTCGACGCCGATTACGTGTTCGACGTGCGCATGCTGCCCAATCCGCACTACGTGCCCGCGCTGCGCCCGCTCACGGGCCGCGACGAGCCGGTGATCGAATGGCTGCGCGAGCACGACGACGTGGCACGCATGTACGACGACATCGAGCAGTTCCTTGCGCACTGGCTCGATGCGCTGGCGCGCGACCATCGCAGCTACGTGACTGTGGCCATCGGCTGCACGGGCGGGCAGCATCGTTCGGTGTTCCTGGTCGAGCAGCTGGCGCGCTCCTTCGGTGCGCGCTGGGGTGCGCTCAAGCGGCACCGCGAGCTCGACGCGGTCTGACTGCCTAAGCCTCGCTGCCCTCGAGCAGCTTGCGCATCGGCGCCGGCAGGCCCAGCCGGCCCCACTCGTCCGCATCGACCCAGCGCGCGCCATCGCCTTGCGGCTGGCCGCCCTGAAGCTTCAACGGGTGCAGGTGAAGGTCCTTGTGGGTCAGCACATGCACGAAGGCCGGCAGGTCCTGCAGGCCGCGCTGCGCAGTCGTCGGCAGCACGGCCAGAAGGTCTTCGCGGCTGTCGAACACGGGCAGGCAATAAAGCCCCGCCCAGATGCCCTTCGACGGCCGCTTCTCCAGCCACACGCGGCCGTGCGCATCGCGCGCCAGCAGCACCCAGAGCGACTGGGCGCTGCGCTTGAGCTTGCGCGTCTTGACGGGATATCGCTCTGGCGCGCCTTCCCGCAGGGCCGCGCAGGTCTTGTTGACCGGGCAGATCATGCAGCTCGGCTTGCGCGGCAGGCAGACCGTGGCACCCAGGTCCATCACGCCCTGGGTGTAGTGCGCGATGGCTTCTTTCTGGCCGGCCGGAGGAAGCAATTGCGTCGCGAGGTCCCATAGCGCGCGCTCCTGCGCCGCCGAAGACATGTCGCCCGCAAAGCCGAGCACGCGCGTCAGCACGCGCTTGACGTTGCCGTCGAGGATCGCCACGCGCTCGCCGAAGCAGAACGCCGCAATGGCCGCGGAGGTCGAGCGGCCGATGCCGGGCAAGGTGACGAGCTCGGCGGCGGTGCACGGAAACTCGCCGCCGAAGCGCGCGACAACATCCTGCGCACAACGGTGCATGTTGCGCGCCCGGCTGTAGTAGCCCAGCCCGCTCCAGAGCCCGAACACCTCGTCCTCGGTGCCGGCGGCCAGCGCCTTCACGTCGGGAAACCGCTCGAGGAAGCGCGCGAAGTAGCCGAGCACCGTCGACACCTGCGTCTGCTGGAGCATCACCTCCGACAGCCAGACGCGGTACGGGTCGCGGGTGTTCTGCCAGGGCAGCTGGCTGCGCCCGTGGCTGCGCTGCCAGCTCACGATCTGCGAGGCGAAATCGGGGGGCAATGGCAGGGTTGCAGCCGCCGTGGAGACGGAAACTTCAGGCCGCACGCAGCTCGCCGACAGTGGCCGCGGCCTGCGGCCTTCCGTGCTGCGCGATCATCGATGTGAACTCGCGCAGCTGCACATGAAGCTCGGTGAGGTTGCTCTCCTGAGAGGCAAGCTCGACCAGCCGCTCGTCGAGGTTGCCCGCCGCGCTCTGGATGCGCTCGATCGCCTCGATGCGCTTGCTGAAATTGCGGCGGCGCTCCTTGAGCTGCGCGTCGATCTGCGCGCTCGCACCCTTGCTCCAGCGCTCGACCTCGGTCATGGCCGCTTCGTTGACGAGCCGCAGCCGGCTGGCCAGCGCACGCACCAGCTTGTCGCAGAAGTCGGCCTGCGCGAGCTTCAGCAGGTTGCCCACGCCCAGGTAGTGGATGTGGCTGCGCTCGATCTGGCCCAGCTCCTGTTCGAAGCCCGTCAGGTCGGGCTCGGCCGGCGCCTGCAGGGTGAAGCCCTGCTCGGCATTGAGCTGGCGGAAGGTGGCGTGCAGCATCGACTGGATCTCCGCCGTGGTCGCCTGCACTTCGCGCAGGTTGTTGCGCAGCGAGTCGAAGGTCTCGGCGTACACCTTGCGCACGTTGAACTTGACACCGGGGCGCTTGAGCGCGGCCGACAGCCGCACCATGTCGGCCTTCAGCGCGGTACGGCCGAGCACGGCATATACCTCGCGCAGCAGCTTGCCCTGCACCGATCGCAGCGCCAGGATGCGCGTGTTGCTTCCTTCAAACTCGGTGTGCTCCTGGTCGATGCGCGCGCGCATGTGGCGGATCACCGAGACGTTCTTGCCGCGCAGCCCCTGCAGCTCGAGCGCCTGCTCGGACAGGTCGCGCTGGCGCACCTTCAGGATGCGCTCGGCCTCGGCGCGCAGCGCGGTCATGCCCGCGTCGACCGCCAGCCGCAGCATGGTTTCGCGCTTGCCGAGCACGCCTTCGGCCAGCAACGATTCGAGCGCCGGCAGGCGACTGGCCTCCAGCAGCTGGCCATCGTGCTGGATCTTGGCCTGCAGGCCCTTCTGCGCGGACACCGGCAGCACCTGCGCAAGCGGCACTTCGAGCAATCGGGCCGCGCCTTCGCGCTGGCGCTCGATCTGCTGCTCGATGTGGGCGGGCTGGCTCAGCGTGTCCCACATCGTGTCGATCTTGTTGAGCACCACGAAGCGCGTGTCGTTGCCTTCGTCCTCGGTGATCAGGTGTTCGCGCCAGATCGAGAGATCGGAGCGCGTCACGCCGGTTTCAGCACCCAGGATGAAGACCACCGCATGGGCCTGCGGAATCAGGCTCACCGTGAGTTCTGGTTCGGCGCCGATCGCATTCAGGCCCGGGGTGTCGAGAATCACCAGCCCTTGCTCCAGCAGCGGATGCGGCATGTTCAGCACCGCATGGCGCCAGCGCGGGATCTCGACGCGGCCCTGCGCGTCCTGCGCCGGGTTGTCGTCGGGGGTATCGTCGTCCCAGAAACCCAGCGTGCGCGCTTCGTCCTTGGTGACCCAGCGCACCTCGGCCACCTTGCTCATGGCCTGCGCCAGCTGCTCGGCGTCGCCGACGTCAATGGAGATCTCGGTCCACCGCGTGGGTTTCTCGCGCCAGTGGGCCAACGAATGCGGCTCCAGGCGGGTTTCGATGGGCAGCAGGCGCAGCTTGGGCGCAAGCGCGGCGTCGTAGCCCAGCTCGGTCGGGCACATCGTGGTGCGGCCCGCGCTGGCCGGCATGATGCGCCGCCCGTAGCCGGCGAAGAAGATGGCGTTGATCAGCTCCGACTTGCCGCGCGAGAACTCGGCGACGAAGGCGACCATGACCTTGCTGGTGCGGATCTGCGTCTCGAGGCCTCGCAGGCGCTCCGCCACCGCCTGGTCGAGCAGCTCGTTCTCGGTCAGCCAGCGGGACAGCCACTGCAGCCGGTGGGCGAAATTGCTTCGCCAAGCGCCGTGCTGATCGAGTTGTTGGTTGAAAGAGCGGCTCAAGGGAAATATGTAAGAAACAACTTACAAATATAGCATCGGGAGGTGGCAACAACCGTTTCTAGATTGTTTCTCTCGTCGGATTGTGACGCTTACTTCTGGCACTTGGGGCAGTAATAGGTGGAGCGCTGTCCCTGACGCAGCAGGCGGATCGGCGTTGCGCAAACCCGACAGGGTTCGCCCGCGCGGCCATAGACGGTCGCTTCGAGCTGGAAATAGCCATTCTGGCCGTCCACATTGGAGAAATCGCGCAGCGTGCTGCCGCCCTTCTCCACCGCCCGGGCCAGGATCTCGCGCACCGCCGCATGGAGCCGGGCCGCCCGCGGGCGGCTGATGCGCGCGGCCGACAGCGTCGGCCGGATGCCCGCCTGGAACAGCGCCTCCGACGCGTAGATGTTGCCCACGCCTACCACCACGTCGCCCGCCAGCAGCACCTGCTTGACGGCGCTCCTGCGCTTCTTGAGGCCGGCATGGAAGGCATCGAGGTCGAAGGCGTCGCCCAGCGGCTCCATGCCCAGCCCGCCGAGGAGCTTGATGGCCCACGGGGCGGCCTCGTCGTCCACGTAGACCACCGCGCCGAAGCGGCGCGGATCGTTGAGCCGCAGCGTGCCCCGGTCGGTGACCAGGTCGAAATGGTCGTGCGGCCCGGGCAGCGGCAGCGCCGCATCGAAACGCAGGCTGCCAGACATGCCCAGGTGCAGCAGCAGGATGCCGCGGTCGAGGTCGATCAGCAGGTATTTGCCGCGCCGCCGCACCTCGCGCACCTGCCGCCCGACCAGCGCCTCGGGCAGCACCATCAGCGCCCAGCGCAGGGGCTTGCCGATGCGCACCGCGTCGATGCGCGCGCCCGCGATGCGGTCGGCAAAGCCGCGGCGGGTGACTTCGACTTCGGGCAGTTCAGGCATGAAAGTAAATCTCCGGCAAACGCCAGCGGTAACGAGGCCCCAGGGGGCGCTCATTCGGGAGCCTCGATTATTATGGTCGGATGAATCTTTCGCCCCGCCGACACCGCCTTGCGGCGGCCGCGTCCCTCGCCTTGCTGGCCTGTGCGGTTCACGCACAATCCTCCGCCCCTGCAGCTCCTGGCAGCCCCGTGCTGACCATCGAACACTCGGCTCAGCCGAAGCCCGCAGTCAAGCCCAAGGGCACTGCGGCCAAGGCGGCCAGCGAACCCGCACCGCAGCCGTCTGCGCTGACGGCCGACCTGTTCTATGAAATCCTGATGGGCGAGATGACCGCCCGCTCCGGCGACCCCGGCTCCGGCTACGCGCTGGTGCTCGATGCCGCTCGCCGGCTGCGCGACGGCAAGCTGTTCCAGCGTGCGGTCGAGATCGCCCTGCAATCGCGCTCGGGCGATGCGGCGCTCGCCGCGGCGCGGGCCTGGCAGGAAGCCCTGCCGACCTCGCGCGACGCGCGCCGCATCGAGCTTCAGATCCTGATCGCGCTGAACCGCATCGGCGAAACCGTCGAGCCGCTGCGCGCCGAAGTGGCTGCAACCTCGCAAGTCGAACGCCCGCTGCTCATGGCCGTGATCGCACGCAACTACGCGCGCGCCTCGGACAAGAAGCTGGCCGCCTCGGTGGTCGAGCAGGCCCTCGTCGACGAACTGAAGAGCCCGACCAGCGGCGGACTGGCCTGGGCTACCGTCGGCCGTCTGCGCTTCAATGCAGGCGATGCCTCCGGCGCCCTGGAGGCTGCGCGCAAGGGCCAGGAGATCGACCCGGCCTCCGATGCGCCTGCGGCGCTGGCGCTCGAGATGATCGACCCCGGCCAGCCGCTCGCCGAGCCGATCGTCACGCGCTACCTGAGCAGCAACCCGAAGGCCGCGCCCGACCTGCGCATCGCCTATGCGCGCGTGCTGGTCGAGAACCGGCGCTTCAACGACTCCGCCGCGCAGCTCCAGGTGCTGACCACGTCGCGACCGGAACTTGCGGAGCCATGGCTGCTGCTCGGCAGCCTCCAGATGCAGGCCAGGCAGGATGCCGCGGCCGAGACCTCGATCAAGCGCTTCATCGAACTGTCGGCCAACCGCGGCGGCAACAAGGACGCCGACGACGCTGCCGACCGCAAGCGAGGGGTGTCGCAGGCGTACTTTGCGCTGTCGCAACTGGCGGAGCGGCGCAAGGACTTCACAGCGGCCGAGCGCTGGCTCGCGCGCGTCGATGGGGCCGACGAGCTGGTGGCCGCGCAGACCCGCCGCGCGGCCCTGCTGGCGCGCCAGGGCAAGCTGCCCCAGGCGCGCGAAATCATCCGTGGCCTGCCCGAGCGCACGCCCGAGGACAAGAAGCAGAAATTCCTTGCCGAAGTGCAGCTGCTGCGCGACGCGAAGCAGTACCAGGCGGCCTACGACATGCTCGCCCAGGCCTCGGCGAAATCGCCGGACGACGGCGACCTCGTCTATGACCAGGCCATGGTCGCCGAGAAGCTCAATCGCCTCGACGACATGGAACGCCTGCTGCGCCGGCTCATCGAGCTCAAGCCCGAGAGCCAGAACGCATACAACGCGCTGGGCTACTCGTTCGCCGATCGCAAGATCCGGCTCGACGAGGCGCGCACGCTGATCCAGAAGGCGGTGCAACTGGCGCCCGAAGATCCGTTCATTGCCGACAGCCTGGGCTGGGTCGAGTTCCGGCTCGGCAACACGACCGAGGCGATCCGCATCCTCGAGGCGGCCTACAAGACGCGGCCCGATCCCGAAATCGGTGCTCATTTCGGCGAAGTCCTGTGGAGCACCGGCCAGAAGGACCGCGCGGTCACGGTCTGGAAGGAAGCCCTGCTGAGCGATGCCGAGAACGAGACGCTGCAGGAAACGCTCAAGCGCCTGCGCGTGAAGCCGTAGATGATGCTCGCCCCCAGGCAGGTCGACAGTGGCCGGCGCGTCCTTCTGGCAATGGGGGGCGTGGCCCTGCTTGCGGTGGCGGGCTGCGCCCAGCTTTCGGGCGGCCCTTCAACCCGCCCACCCTCGGAAAGCTGGAGCGGCCGCATGTCGCTGCGCATCGACAGCGAGCCGGTGCAGACCTTCGCTGCGCTGTTCGAGCTGCGCGGCTCCGCCGAGACCGGCGACCTGACACTCACGACACCCATCGGCAGCACACTGGCGCAACTGCATTGGGCGCCCGGCGAGGCCCTGCTGAAAGACGGCAGCAAGACGCGGCGCTTCGACTCCGTCGATGCATTGATCGAGGCCGCCACCGGCGCCGCCATCCCGGTCGGCGCGCTGTTCGGCTGGCTCGCGGGCCGCAACGATCCCGTTCCCGGCTGGAAGCCCGATCTTGCGCAACTCGGCAACGGGCGGCTGCAGGCCGTGCGCGAATCGCCGAGCCCGAGGGCCGACCTGCGCATCGTGTTCGAGCGGTCATGAAGGCGATCCACGACCTTCCCGCGCCGGCCAAGCTCAACCTCTTCCTCCACATCACCGGCCAGCGCGACGACAGCTACCACCTGCTGCAATCGGTCTTCATGCTGATCGACTGGTGCGACATGCTCCACGTCGAACTGCGGCGCGATGGCCAGCTGAGCCGCGAGGACCTGACGACCGAGCTGCCCGCCGACGACTTGATCCTGCGCGCAGCCCGCGCTCTGCAGGCATTTGCCGCGCCCGGCCAGGGTGCGCACATCGGCGTGGCCAAGCACGTGCCGGCGCAGGCCGGCATGGGCGGCGGGTCTTCGGATGCGGCCACCTGCCTGCTCGCGCTGAACCGCCTGTGGGGCCTGAACCTGCCCCTGTCGCGGCTGGCCCGCATCGGCCTGAAGCTGGGCGCAGACGTGCCCTTCTTCCTTGGCGGGCACAACGCATGGGTCGAGGGCATCGGCGAGCAGATCCGACCGGTTACACTACCGTCGGCGCGTTTCGCGGTGGTCAAGCCACCCGAGGGACTCGATACCCGATTAATTTTTTCGGCTTCCGATCTTCAACGCGCCACACCTGTTGCTATAATCTCGGGCTTTGCTGCAGATAGCGAATTGTCTGAAGCGACAAACCTGGAAAGCTCGGTTCTGAGCTCTTCGGTTTTCGACTTCGGCCACAACGACCTGCAGCCGGTTGCCCAGCGACTTTGCCCCGCCGTCACCGACGCCATCGAATGGCTCGGCGCCCAGGGGTTGAAGGCCCGGATGACCGGCTCCGGAAGTTCGGTATTCGCGAAGATGCCGCAAGCGCCGCAGGAAGCGGAACTGCTCGAAGCCCCCGAAGGCTGGCAGGTTCGTCAATGCAGCAACCTGGAAGTTCATCCGCTGTGCGGGTGGGCAACCTGAAGATGATCGGACCGTTCATTCGGTTCGATGCGACATATATCGGTTGATGGTGAAAACCATCGACCCGTGTAGGGGAGTCGCCAAGCTGGTTAAGGCACTGGATTTTGATTCCAGCATGCAAAGGTTCGAATCCTTTCTCCCCTGCCAAATCTTCAACGACTGCGGCCCAACGGCCGCAGTCTTCTTTTGCAGCCCACCCGCTGCAATAATCGGCGGCTCACCGGCCGCCATGCATCACAAACCTTTTGGCGGCTTCCTAAGCCAATTCGCACTGCCGGGACGCGCTCATGCAGGCTAATCACCCTGATTTCATGGTTTTCACCGGCAACGCCAATCCGGGCCTTGCTGCAGAAATCGCGCACAACCTCGGCACCTCGCTGGGCGCCGCACGCGTCGGTCGCTTCTCCGATGGGGAAGTCACTGTCGAGATCAACCAGAACGTTCGTGCGCGCGACGTGTTCGTGGTGCAGTCGACCTGCGCACCGACCAACGAAAACCTGATGGAACTGCTGATCATGGTCGACGCGCTCAAGCGCGCTTCGGCCGAACGCATCAGCGCCGTGATCCCCTACTTCGGCTATGCCCGCCAGGACCGCCGCCCGCGCTCGAGCCGCGTACCGATCTCGGCCAAGGTGGTGGCCAACCTGCTGGAAACCGTCGGCGTCGAGCGCGTGCTCACGATGGACCTGCACGCCGACCAGATCCAGGGCTTCTTCGATATCCCGGTCGACAACATCTACGCCTCGCCCGTGCTGCTCGGCGACCTGCGCGCGAAGAACTACGAAGACCTGATCGTGGTCTCGCCCGACGTCGGCGGCGTGGTTCGCGCCCGTGCGCTGGCCAAGCAGCTGAACTGCGACCTCGCCATCATCGACAAGCGCCGCCCGAAGGCCAACGTCAGCGAAGTCATGAACGTGATCGGCGAGATCGACGGCCGCAACTGCGTGATCATGGACGACATGATCGACACGGCCGGCACGCTGGTCAAAGCCGCCGAGGTGCTGAAGGAGCGCGGCGCCAAGAGCGTCTACGCCTATTGCACGCACCCGATCTTCTCGGGCCCGGCCATCGAGCGCATCACGCAGGGCTCTGCCCTCGACGAAGTGGTCGTGACCAACACCATTCCCCTTTCCGACGCGGCCATGGCCTGCGGAAAGATCCGCCAGCTCTCCGTGGCACCGCTGATCGCCGAAACGATCCAGCGCATTGCCAAGGGCGAGTCGGTGATGAGTTTGTTCTCGGATCAGGACAACCTGTTCTGACCGAGGCATGAAGCGGGCCTCCTTTGCGGGAGGCCTTTTTGAACCGGAGTCGCACTGGTCGCGGTGGACTCTCACAGGAGCTAGTTATGAAATTCGTCGCTTTTGAGCGCGCAAAGCAGGGCACGGGTGCGAGCCGCCGTCTCCGCATCTCGGGCAAGACCCCCGGCATCGTCTACGGTGGCGACACCCAGCCGCAGCTGATCGAGATCGATCACAACGCGCTGTGGCACGCCCTGAAGAAGGAAGCCTTCCATGCGAGCGTGCTCGAAATGGAAATCGGCGGCGCCGTCAGCAAGGTTCTGCTGCGCGACGTGCAATACCACCCGTTCCGCCAGCTGGTGCAACACATCGACTTCCAACGCGTCGATGCCAAGACCCGCATGACCATGAAGGTGCCGGTGCACTTCAAGGGCGAGGAAGAATCCGAAGCCGTCAAGATCGACCTGAACCTGGTCAACCACGTGACGACCGAACTCGAACTGAACTGCCTGCCGAGCGATCTGCCCGAGTTCATCGAAGTCGACCTGTCGGGCCTGAAGAAGAACGGCACGGTCACGCTGAAGGACATCAAGCTGCCCAAGGGCGTGAAGTGGGTCAGCCACGGCAAGGTCAACCCGGTGCTGGCTTCGGCCGTGTCGCCGGCTGCTGAAGAAGCCGACGTTCCCGCCGAAGGCGCAGTCGCTGCCGACGCAGCTGCCGCAGCTGCCGCACCGGCAGGCAAGGGTGGTAAGGCCGCTCCCGCCGCCAAGACCCCGGCTGCCAAGACCGCCAAGAAGTAATCCACTTCTCGCGTCTGTCTTTGCGAAGGCCCGCTCCGTGCGGGCCTTTTGCTTTTGGCGGATCGGATAATCCACGACCATGATCAAGCTGTTTGTCGGCCTCGGCAACCCGGGCCCAGAGTACGAAGCCACGCGGCACAACGCCGGCTTCTGGTGGATCGACGCCGTCGCGCGCGAATGGAAACTCAACCTCGTGCCCGAGCGCAGCTACCACGGCCTTGCCGCACGCGCCAACATCGGCGGCCAGAGCATCTGGCTGCTGGAGCCGCAGACCTTCATGAACCTGTCGGGCAAGTCGGTGGCGGCCCTCGCCCGCTTCTTCAAGATCGCGCCTGAGGAAATCCTCGTGGCACACGACGAGCTCGACGTGGTGCCGGGCCAGGTCAAGCTCAAGTTCGGCGGCAGCCATGCCGGCCACAACGGACTGCGCGACATTCACGCGCAACTGGGCACCGGCGACTACTGGCGGCTGCGGCTGGGCATCGGACACCCTGGCGTGAAGTCGGAGGTCGTCAACTGGGTGCTCAAGAAGCCGCTCAAGGAACAACGTGAAGCGATAGAAGACGCCATCGTCCGCACCCTGCACGCGCTGCCTGCGCTGGTGGCAGGCGAGATGGAAAAGGCGACCCTCGTCATTCACACGAGCAAACCACCCCGGCCCAAACCGCCGCGGCGGGAGCCCGGCGACGGAGGCACGCCTGCCGCCACCTAGCCGGCCATCGGAGTGCAGGAGGGAGAGAAATAAAAAATGAGCCAGAAGAAGAAAAGAAAAAGAACGACAGCCGGGAGCCTCGGGATTGCTATATTTTCAATAGCAACATGCGCTTTCTCCATGAGCGCGTCCGCCCAAAACGCCGCAAAAACCTGGCGATGCGGCAACACCTATTCCGACCAGCCTTGTGAAGGCGGCACGACGGTGAAGGTGAACGACCACCGCAGCGACCAGGACCGCCAGGCCGCCGACGCCGGCACGCGCAGCGCCCAGACCTACGCCGACCACCTGGAACGCACCCGGCTGTCCCAGGAAAAGGCGGCCAACGACCGCGATCAGCGAGCCGCGCGGGAAGCCAGAAGCGCCGCGCTGGCGGAAAGACGGCTTGCCCTGTCCGAGCAGAGGGAGAGGGATCGCGCACGCAAGGCAGCCAACGATCCGCGCAGGCCCAGCCTGAATTTCAGCGGCGGCCGGAGTTCGAGGGCGGCCGGCGACGCCTCGGAGCGCAAGAAAAAGAAACGGAAACCAGCCGCCTAAGCGCTGCTCGACACAGACGTCACCTTGATTGCCGTGAGACGCTCGTATTTCTGCATCAGCGTCTCGCGGCTTTCCACGTGCTCGGGATTCACGGGAATGCAAGCCACCGGGCAGATCTGCACGCACTGCGGCTCGTCGAAGTGGCCGACGCACTCGGTGCACTTGTGCGGATCGATCTCGTAGAACTCCGCGCCCATGTAGATCGCGTCGTTCGGGCACTCGGGCTCGCAGACATCGCAGTTGATGCATTCGTCGGTGATCATGAGGGCCATCCCCCGATTATCGCGGGGCCGGGCGGACAGGCTGCCGATGAATGACAAAGGCCACATCCGCGGCACACTTGTTGCACGAGTCAGTTATGCTGCGCCCCGCCCCATGAGTCTGTTTCTATTCAAGCGCCTCGCCACGCTGATCGGCACGCTGATCGGCGCGTCCATCATCGTGTTCCTCGTTCTGGAAATTCTCCCGGGCAACGCCGCGCAGATGCTCATGGGTCCCGACGCCTCGCCCGAAGCCGTCGCCGCCCTGGCCACCAAGCTCGGCCTCGACCAGCCCGCGTGGACGCGCTACTGGCACTGGATCGGCGGCTTGCTGACCGGCCACCTCGGCGACAGCTACGCCTACAGCTCGCCCGTGCTCGACCTGATCCTCGAACGCCTCGCGCTCACCGTGCCGCTGGCCATGATGGCGATGGCCCTGACCGTCGTCATCGCGCTGCTGGTGGGCGTGACGGCCGCCGCGCGCCACAACAAGCTCGGCGACGTCGGCCTCATGGGCATGGCCCAGGTCGGCATCGCGATTCCGAACTTCTGGTTCGCCATCCTGCTGATCCTCGTGTTCTCGGTGCAACTGCAGTGGTTCTCCGCCGGGGGCTTCGAGGGCTGGGGCGAAGGCATCTTCGCGGGCATCAAGTCGCTGCTGCTGCCTGCGCTGTCGCTGGCGGTGGTGCAGGCCGCGATCCTGGCGCGCATCACGCGTTCGGCGGTGCTGGAGGTGATGCGGGAAGACTTCGTTCGCACCGCGCGTGCCAAGGGTGTGTCGCAACGAGCCGTGCTGTGGACCCACGTGCTGCGCAACGCCATGATCCCGGTCATCACGGTCATGGGCATGCAGTTCTCCGAGCTGCTGGCCGGCACCATCGTGGTGGAGAACGTGTTCTATCTGCCGGGCCTGGGCCGCCTCATCTTCCAGGCCATCAGCAACCGCGACCTGATCGTGGTGCGCAACTGCGTGATGCTGCTGGCGGCCATGGTGGTGATCGTGAACTTCGTGGTCGACGTGCTGTATGCCGTGATCGACCCGCGCATCAAGGCCAGCGACATATGAGCTCCGTCATCACCGCTCCGAGCGCTGCGGCGCTCAAGGTGCCGGGCTTCTGGCGCCGCGCATTGCACCACCGCAGCTTCGTGCTGGGCGGCGCGCTGACGCTGCTCCTTCTGCTCGCCGCCGGCATCTCGCTGGTCTGGACACCGTGGTCGCCCTACGACATGGACATGGCCAACAAGCTGAAGCCGCCGACGGGCGCGCACTGGCTGGGCACCGACACCTACGGCCGCGACGTAGCCTCGCTGCTGCTGGTCGGTGCGCGTGCATCGATCCTTGTCGGCGTGATCGCGGTCGGCATCGGCCTCGTGGTCGGTACGGCGCTGGGCCTGCTGGCTGCCGCCAAGCGCGGCTGGGTCGAGGAAGCCATCATGCGGCTCACCGACTTCTCGCTGGCCTTCCCCGCAATCCTCTCGGCCATCATGATGACGGCGGTGTTCGGCGCCGGCATCGTCAACGCGATCATTGCCATCGGCATCTACAACATCCCGACCTTCGCGCGCATCACGCGCGCCTCGGCCAACGCGATCTGGTCGCGCGAGTACGTGGCCGCCGCGCGCGCCTGCGGCAAGGGCAGCTTCGCGATCACGATGCAGCACGTGCTGCCGAACATCTCGGCCGTGCTGATCGTGCAGATCACGATCCGATTCGCCATCGCCATCCTGGCCGAGGCCGCCCTCTCCTACCTGGGCCTGGGCACGCAGCCGCCGCAACCTTCGTGGGGCCGCATGCTCAGCGAGGCGCAGACGATGATGTTCCAGTCGCCCCTGCTCGCGGTGTTCCCCGGCATGGCCATCGCGCTCGCGGTGCTCGGCCTGAATCTGCTGGGCGACGGATTGCGCGATTTGCTCGATCCGCGCCTCGCACGCGCAAGATAAGAAGTGCCATGCCCTTGCTCGAAGTCGAAGACCTCCACATCGAACTGCAGACGCAGCGCGGTCCCGCCGAGGCCGTGCGCGGCATCGACTTCACGCTGGAACGTGGCGAGACGCTGGGCATCGTCGGAGAATCGGGCTGCGGCAAGTCGATCACGGTGATGTCGCTGATGGGCCTGCTGCCCTCGACCGCGAAGGTCACCGGCAGCATACGTTTCGACGGAACCGAGCTCGTCGGCCGAGACGAAAGGGCCATGTGCCGGATCCGCGGCAATCGCATCGGCATGATCTTCCAGGAGCCGATGACGGCGCTGAACCCGGTGCACACGATTGCGCGCCAGGTCGGCGAACCGCTGCGGCTGCATCGCGGGCTCTCGCAAGCCGACGCACGCAAGGAAGTGCTCGCGCTGCTCGACCGCGTGGGCATTCCCGACGCGGCTTCGCGCCTCGACGCCTACCCGCACCAGTTCTCCGGCGGCCAGCGCCAGCGCATCGGCATCGCGATGGCGCTCGCCTGCGGGCCCGACCTGCTGATTGCCGACGAGCCCACCACTGCACTCGACGTCACCATCCAGAAGCAGATCCTCGAACTCATCCAGGGCCTCGTGGCCGAGCGCGGCATGGCGCTGATCCTGATCTCGCACGACCTCGGCGTGATCGCGCAGACGGTCTCGAAGATGCTCGTGATGTACGGCGGCAGCGTGGTCGAGAGCGGCCCGACCGAGGCCGTGTTCGCGCGCCGTGGGCATCCCTACACACAAGGCCTGTTCGCCGCGCGGCCCGCCATCGGCGCGCCGCGTGGCCTGCGTCTGGCCACCATCAGGGGCAGCGTGCCCGAGCTGGTCGACCTGCCGCCGGGCTGCCCCTTCGCGGGCCGCTGCAGCTACACCGTCGACGCCTGCAAGACCACGCGGCCGCCAGCCACGATGCTGCCGCCAGATCACGCGGTGCGCTGCATCCGGCTCGAGGAAATCGCCGCGCAAGGGGCCATCGCACCATGAGTGGGACCACCGCTTCACCGCTGCTACAGGTCACCGACCTCGTGCGTCACTACGCGCTGCCGCGCGAAAAGCTCTTCGGCCCGCCGCCGACCGTGAAGGCGCTTAATGGCGTGAGCTTCGAGGTGCGCGCCGGCAAGAGCGTCGGCATCGTCGGCGAATCGGGTTCGGGCAAGTCGACCATCGCGCGCCTCGTGATGGCGCTGGACACGCCGACTTCGGGCAGCGTGCGCCTCGAAGGCCGCGACCTGCACACGCTGTCGAAGGCCGAGCTGCGCACCGCGCGGCGCGATTTCCAGATGGTGTTCCAGGACCCCTACGGCTCGCTAGACCCACGCCAGACCGTCGCGCGCATCGTCGCCGAGCCCCTCGAGGCGCTGGCCGAAACGAGCCGCGCCGTGCAGCGCGAGCGTGCCAACGAGGCGCTCGCCGCAGTCGGCCTGCGCACCACCGACATGGACAAGTACCCGCACGAGTTCTCGGGCGGCCAGCGCCAGCGCATTGCGATCGCACGAGCGCTGATCACGCGCCCCAAGCTCATCGTGGCCGACGAGCCGGTGAGCGCGCTCGACGTGTCGGTGCAGGCCCAGGTGCTCAACCTCATGCAGGACCTGCAGCAGCAGTTCGGCATCAGCTACCTGCTCATCAGCCACGACCTCGCGGTGGTCAACCACCTGTGCGACGAAGTGTGCGTGGTGTGGAAGGGCAAGATCGTCGAGCAGGGTCCGCCCGCCGAACTCTTCCACCACGCGCAGCACGAGTACACGCGCACGCTGCTCGACGCTGTGCCGCGCACGCCCGCAGGTGGCACGCTGCTGGCCGCCTGACATCGAAGCGTCGTCCGCCGCCTCTAGGATGAGTGGGTCATAAGCATCTGGTTGCGCGGACGCACCGGTCTCGCGGATGATGCCTGCCCCCCTGTTCCGAGGACACCGCTTCATGCTCAAACGACGCACCCTGCTCGCCACCGGCGCCGCAGCCCTGGCCCCGCTCGCAGTGCCGATCGACGCCTTCGCGCAAAAGAAGAAGGACGCGCTGGTGCTTGGTCTCACGCTGGAGCCCACGGGACTCGACCCCACGGCCAAGGCCGGCGCCGAGATCGCCGAGGTGGTGCTCTACACCGTCTTCGAAACGCTCACCAAGATCAACTCCGACGGCAGCGTCACCCCGCTGCTGGCCGAAAGCTGGGACATTTCGCCTGACCTGAAGACCTACACCTTCAGGCTCAGGCGCGGCGTGAAGTTCCAGAACGGCGAGCCGTTCGACGCGCAGACCGTCAAGTTCTCGTTCGACCGCGCGGCCGCCGCCAACAGCACCAACAAGGACAAGCGCACCTTCGCCAACATCGCGACGCAGGTAGTCGACGAACACACCGTGGTGCTGATCACGAAGGAGGTCGAGCCCGACCTGCTGTTCCTGCTCGGGCAGGCCTCCGCGATCCAGGTCGAGCCGAAAACGATCGAGACCAACGCCACCAAGCCTGTCGGCACCGGCCCCTACAAGCTCGACAGCTGGGCCAAGGGATCGGGCATCGTGCTCGCCAGGTGGGACGGCTGGCGCAATGCCGACACGGTGCAGATCCGCAAGGCCAGCTTCCGCTTCATCTCCGAGCCGGCTGCGCAGACCGCCGCGCTGCTCTCGGGCGACGTCGACCTGTTTCCGCATGCCTCGGTGTCGCGCAGCCTGCCGCAGTTCCAGAACGACAAGCGCTTCCAGGTGGTCTTCAACGCCTCGCGCGGCAAGACCATCCTCGCCATCAACAACAAGCGCAAGCCGCTGGACGACGTGCGCGTGCGCCGCGCGATTTCCGCGGCCATCGACCGCAAGGCGGTGATCGAAGCCGCCGTCGACGGCCGGGGCGTGCCCATCGGCAGCCACTACGTGCCGGGCGCGCCGGGATACATCGACACCACCGGCATCAACCCCTACAACGTCGAGAAGGCCAAGCAGCTGCTGGCCGAGGCCGGCGTGAAGACGCCGCTCGAACTCGAGCTCGTGCTGCCGCCCCCGCCCTATGCGCGCCAAGGCGGCGAGCTGATCGCCGCGCAGCTGGCCAAGGTGGGCATCGTCGCGAAGATCCAGAACGTCGAATGGGCGCAATGGATCAGCGGCACCTACGGCAACAAGAACTACGACCTCTCGCTGATCCTGCACGTCGAGCCCTTCGACCTGGTGAACTACACCAAGCCCGAGTACTACTGGGGCTACCAGTCGGCGAAGTTCAACGAGATCTTCGACAAGGCGCGCAACGCGGCGCGCCCCGCCGACCGCCTGCGCTACCTCGGCGATGCGCAGCGGCTGCTGGCGGAAGATGCGGCCAATGTCTTCCTGTACCAGCCGCAGTTCATCACCGTCGCCGCGCGCAACCTGCGCGGGCTTTGGAAAGACACGCCGATCTTCGTGAACGACATCGCGGTGCTGTCCTGGGCTTGATCCGGACGGCCTCGCCTACGGGAACGTCCGGAGGAAAAACCGCCTCGCGGACCGCGCGGCGGCGCACCCGCTGCGAGAGAATGACCGGCTGCGCACGTGGCATCTTTCGTGCTGCGTGTCGTGTCTTTCGCGGCGTCGCGCCTCCCTTCGGGGCATGGCACACGCCGGAGCAGTCGTCATTCGAACCTGGCTTGTCTATCCGGAGATCACACGTATGTTGAACCGCCGCACCCTTCTCACCACCGCTGGCGCCACCGTTGCGCTGGCCACCCCGCTCGCCGGCATGGCGCAGGGCCGGAAGGACGCCATCGTGATCGGCATGGCGCTCGAGCCGCCGGGGCTCGACCCGACCACCGGCGCGGCCGCCGCCATCGCCGAGGTCGTGCACTACAACATCCTCGAGACGCTCACCAAGATCAACGCCGACGGCAGCGTCACGCCGCTGCTGGCCGAGAGCTGGGAGGTCTCGCCCGACCTGAAGACCTACACCTTCAAGCTGCGGCGCGGCGTGAAGTACCAGAACGGCGAGCCCTTCAACGCCGCCGCCGTCAAGTTCTCCTTCGACCGCGCCGGCGGCGAGAAGAGCACCAACAAGGACAAGCGCACCTTCGCCAACCTCGCGACGCAGGTGGTGGACGACTACACCGTCGTCGTCATCAACAAGGAGATCGACCCCGACCTGCCCTTCGTGCTGGGCCAGGCCACGGCCGTGATCGTCGAACCCAAGAGCGCCGAGACCAACGCCAGCAAACCGGTCGGCACCGGCCCCTACAAGCTGGACAACTGGGCCAAGGGCTCGTCGCTCACGCTGAGCAAGTGGGAGGGCTTCCGCAGCCCCGCCACCGCGAAGATCAACAAGGTGACGTTCCGCTTCATCTCCGACACGGCCGCGCAGGCCGCCGCCATGCTGTCGGGCGACGTCGACGTGTTCGCGCGCATCGGCACGCGCGTGGTGCCGCAGTTCAAGGCGAACCCGCAGTTCCAGGTCATCCTGGCAGGTTCGCGCGCCAAGACCATCCTGTCGATCAACAACAGGAAGAAGCCGCTCGACGACGTGCGCGTGCGCCGCGCCATCCTTGCGGCCATCGATCGCAAGGCCGTGATCGAAGGCGCGGCCGACGGCTTCGGCGTGCCCATCGGCAGCCACTACGTGCCGGGCGCGGCGGGCTATGTCGACACCACGGGCATCAACCCCTTCGACGTCGAGAAGGCCAAGAAGCTGCTGGCCGAGGCCGGCGTGAAGACGCCGCTCGAACTGACGATGACGCTGCCGCCGCCGCCCTATGCGCGCCAGGGCGGCGAGGTGATCGTGGCCCAGCTCGCCAAGATCGGCATCGTGGTGAAGATTCAGAACGTCGAATGGGCGCAGTGGCTCAGCGGCACCTACGGCAACAAGGACTACGACCTGTCGATCATTTCGCACGTCGAGCCCTTCGACCTCGGCAACTATGCCAAGCCGGACTACTACTGGGGCTACCAGTCGAAGGCCTTCAACGCGCTGTTCGACAAGATCAAGTCCACCGGCAATGCGGCCGAGCGCAACAAGCTGCTTGGCGACGCACAGAAGATGCTTGCCACCGACGCGGCCAACGGCTTCCTGTACCAGCCGCAGTTCCCCACTGTCGCGAAGAAGAACGTCAAGGGCATCTGGAAAGAGAACCCGATCTTCGTGAACGACCTGTCGGCACTGTCGTGGGGCTGAGCGACCTGTCCGTCCAGGAGCTTGCCGCTGCCTACCGCAGCCGCGAACTCTCGCCGGTGGAAGTCACGCAGGCCGTGATCGCGCAAGTGGAACGCTGGGAGCCGCACTTGCAGGCCACCTGGCTGTTCCGGCCCGAGGCCGCGCTCGAACAGGCGCGCGCCTCGGAAGCGCGCTGGCAGCGCGGCGATGCACTCGGCCCGCTCGATGGCGTGCCCGCGACCATCAAGGAAAACATCGCCACGCGCGGCGACCCGATGCCAGCCGGCACCGCCGCGGTCGACCTGAAGCCCGCTGCGGCCGACGCGCCGCCAGCCGCGCGCCTCAAGGAAGCCGGTGCGGTGATCGTGAGCAAGACCACCATGCCGGACTACGGCATGCTGTCCTCGGGGCTGTCGAGCTTTCACACACTGGCGCGCAACCCGTGGGACTTGCGCCTGACGCCGGGCGGCTCCAGCGCAGGAGCTGGCGCCGCGGCGGCTGCCGGCTACGGCCCGCTGCACCTGGGCACGGACATCGGCGGGTCGCTGCGCCTGCCCGCGAGCTGGTGCGGCATCTTCACGCTGAAACCGAGCCTGGGGCGCATTCCGATCGACCCGCCCTACATGGGCCGCGCCGCTGGGCCGATGACCCGCACGGTGGGCGACGCGGCGCTGATGATGCAGGCGCTGTCCCGGCCCGACGCGCGCGACAGCATGAGCCTGCCGCCGCAGGACATCGCCTGGGCAGGCTTCGACGTGGCACCGGACCATCTGCGCGGCCTGCGCATCGGGCTGCTGCTCGACGCGGGCTGCGGACTGGCGGTCGAGCCCGAGATCCAGGCAGCGGTGGAAAACGCCGCGCGGCTGCTCGAGAAGGCCGGCGCGGTGATCGAGCCGATGCAGCCATTCATGTCGCAGGCCATGCTCGACGGCATGGACCACTTCTGGCGCATGCGCTCGCTGGTGGACATGAAGGGCCTGCGCGCCGACCAGCGCGCGAAGGTGCTGCCGTACATCCGCGAATGGGCGGAGAGTGCGGCCGAGTTCAGCGGCGAGCATGTGTTCCGCGGCTTCAGCCAGTTCCACGCCACGCGCGTCGCCGCCGTGGCTGCATGCGCGCGCTTCGACTACGTGATTTCGCCCGTGTCGCCGAACATGCCCGCGGCAGCCGAAGCGCCCTCACCCACGAACGATCCCCTGCGTCCGCTGGAGCACATCGGGTTCACGGTGCCGTTCAACATGTCGGAGCAGCCGGCGGCTTCGGTGAACTGCGGTTACTCGGCGAGTGGATTGCCGATCGGGCTGCAGATTGCCGGCCAGCGCTTCGACGACCTCGGGGTGCTGCGCGTGTCGCGCGCCTTCGAGCAGATCCGCGAACCGCAGCGGCCCTGGCCGTTGCCGCCCGGCCGCTGACGGGAAGCGTCAGGTCGCCGCATACCGCCCCGGCTTGTGGTTGATCCAGAGAAAAAGCCCCATCACCACGGCAGCCAGCACCGACCACCCGACCCGCTGCGGCGGAATCACGAACAGGGCGAGCAGCACCACCGTGCAGTCGATGCCGATCTGCACTTTGCCCGCGGGCCAGCCACGCTTTTCCTGCAGGTACAGCGTGAGCACCGTCGCGCCGCCCAGGCTGGCGCGGTGGCGGGCGAGGAACAGGCAGCCGGTGCCCAGCAACAGGCCGCCGAGCACGGCCGCGAAGGCCGGGTGCAGGGAGTCGATGGACAGGTAGCGCGGCGCCAGGTCGGTCATCACCGAGAGCAATGCGATGGCCGAGAAGGTCTTGACCGTGAACGCGCGGCCCATGTGGCGCCAGGCGAACCAGTAGAACGGCAGGTTGACCAGGAAGAACAGCTTTCCGAAGCTCAGGCCGGTGGCGTAGTGCAGGAGAAACGCGACGCCGGCCGTGCCGCCTGTAAGCAGCCCCGCCTGGCCGAACAGCATCATCGCGATGGCGACGAACAGCGTGCCCGAGAAAATGGCCTGTGCGTCGTCGGAGCGGGTGTGGCGCAGCAGATTCGGCGCAGTTGTGGGAGGTGGCGCATCCATGACAGGGGCTGACGCAAATCCCGCGCCACCCCTGGAGAGATTCTTCACATCAGGTGGGTTGCCAGCATCTCCCTCGCCCGGGTCACGAATGCGGTTTCGCCCTTGCGCCCCGACAGGAGCTGGAAAGCGACACGCGGCAGGGCCGGCAGACCGTGCGGTGCCGCCAGCCGCGTCACGCCGTCGCTGATCGAGGACTCGTTGAGGCAGGCAACGCCCAGCCCCGCGGCCAGCGCGGACTGCAGGCCCGCGACACCCGACGCGACGTGCGCGAGCGTATAGGGCACGCGCCGGCGCCGCAGCAGCGCCACGGTGAACTGATGCAGCGAGCAGGTGTCGGGCAAGGCCAGCAGCCGCACCGGCTCCCCGCGCGCGAGCCGCATGCCCTCCGCGCCGAGCCACACCAGCGATTCGCGCCGCAGCACCGCGCCCCGAGCCTGCGGCGTGGAAGCCCCCGCGATGTTCATCGCAAGGCCCACGTCGAAATCGCCGTGCGCATAGGCCGCCCGCAGCGCATCGCTCTTCAGGATGCTGACGTGCAGCCGCACCTGCGGATAGCTCTCGCCGAGCCGCCCCAGCAGCCGCGTCAGGTCGCCGGGGCGGAAGTAGTCGGTGACCGCGAGGCGCAGCTCGCCATGCAGCGTCTCGCCATGCAGGTCGCGAAATGCTTCGTCGCTCAGCGCGAGGATGCGCCGCGCATAGCCCAACAGCCGCACACCCGCCCCGGTGGGGGCCACGCCTGCCTTGCTGCGCGTGAGCAGCGACTGCCCTGCCCGCTCTTCCAACTTGCGGATCTGCTCGCTCACTGACGACTGCGAGAGGAAGACGCGCGGCGCGGCCGCCGTGAGGCTGCCAGCGTCGGCGACGGCGGCCAGCGTGCGCAGTTGCTCCAGGTCGAATCCCTGCATGGTCAATCCATCCGTTTATCCGATGTAATTCATCATATCTTCCCGCTTTTCCGATGACCAGGAGGCTCCCACAATCACCCCATCGACAACCCATCCATCCAAGGAGCCAGTCATGCCCCACATCGTCGTCCACCTCTCCGGCCAACCCGACGCCGACCTCACCCGCAAGACCGTCGACGCCGTCGCCGAGCTCACCCAGAGCGTGCTGGGCAAGCAATTGCCTGTGATCGCCATCACCGTGCAGTACATCGCCGCCGACGCCTGGTTCATCGGGGGCCAGTCTTTGGCCTCGCTCGGCAAGTCTGCGTTCCACCTCGACATCAGCGTCACCGACGAGACCAACACCAAGGCCGAGAAGGCGCGCTACCTGCGCGAGGTGCATGCGGCCATGGCGAAGATCCGGCCGGACCTGCACGAGGTGTCGTACATCCACGTGATCGATGCACGCGGCGCGGCCTACGGCTACGGCGGCAAGACGCAGGAGTACCGCCACCAGCAGGCCGGCGTCTGACGACGGATCGTTGAAGCATCGCCGGGGGCATGGCACGATGCCGCCATGCCCCCCGGAAAAACGCTCGCCGACAGCCTCGGCAACACCCTCACCCTCGGCGACCCCGCCAGCCTGCCGCTGGTCGACGATTTCGTCATGGGCTTCATCTCGACCGAGGCGCGTGCAGTCAACCTGCTCGCCGTGGCCGAAGCCGATGCGAGCCCGATCGTGCAGGCCTATTGCGCCACGCTGCACCTGTTCGCCGAGTCGCGGGAGGCCGTCGCCAATGCCCGCCCGTTCCTTGCGAAGGCCCGTGCCGGCGCCGCGCGCGCCACCCCGCGCGAGCAGCGATACATCGCGTCCGTCGAAGCCTGGGCCGACGGTGACATCGCCCGCGCCATCGCGCTGCACGCCGAGCAGGCCCGCGAGCATCCGCGCGACCTGGTGTCGGTCAAGCTCGGCCAGTACCACTGCTTCAACACCGGCGACTGCCCCGGCATGCTTAAGCTCGCGCTGGCGGTGCTGCCGCATGCGGCCGACGTGCCCTACGTGCACGGCATGGCGGCCTTCGGCTACGAGCAGTGCCACCTGCTGCGCGAGGCCGAGGCCAGCGCCCGCCATGCCATCGCCATGTGCCGCAAGGAGCCGTGGGCGCACCATGCGCTGGCGCACGTGATGCTCACCGAAGGCCGGCTCACTGAAGGGCTGGCGTTCATGCAGGGCGTGAGCGACACGTGGAGCGGGCTCAACTCCTTCATGGTCACGCACAACTGGTGGCATGTGGCGCTGTTCCTGATCGACCTGGGCCGCGATGCCGAGGCGCTCGCGGTGTACGACGAGCACGCCTGGGGCGTGGTCAAGGACTACTCGCAGGACCAGATCGGCGCCGTCTCGCTGCTCGCGCGGCTCGAGCTCGCGGGCATCGACGTGGGCGCGCGCTGGAACGACGTGGCGGGCTACCTGCGGCAGCGCCAGGCCGACCACGTGCTGCCCTTTCTCGACCTGCAGTACCTCTATGGCCTGGCGCGCGCCGGGCGCCCCGAGGCGGCGGTTCTGCTGCGCAACATAGTGGCCTTCACGCCGAACGCACCGGCATCGACGCGCGCGGCATGGCAGCGCGTGTGCGTACCGGCCGCGCATGGGCTGGTGGCGTATGCGCGCGGCGATCTCGCGGCAGCCATCGAAGGGCTGGGCACTGCCCTGCCGCGCATGATCGAGATCGGCGGCAGCCACGCGCAGCGCGACCTGTTCGAGCAGGTGTATCTCGATGCGCTGGTGCGCAGCGGCACGGAGGCTTCGCTGTCCGCTGCCCAGGGCATCCTGCAGCAGCAGCTCAATGGCCAGCCCGAGTCGCTGCGCCTGCGCCGGCAGACGGCGGCGGTGTACGAGCGCCTCGGCCTCGGGCAGCTTGCGACGCACGCCTGAGCGCATCTGCGAGCACCGCCCGGCAGCCCATGCCTTCAGGTCATGGGGCATGGTGCAAAAGGAATTGGCGATGGCCCGGAGGCGGCTCCTAAACTGGCCGCTCCCTATCGACAAGAAGCCTTCAAGGCACCATCGCCCATGCGCAAGTCTCTCGTCACGCTGGCCGCGCTCTCAGCCCTCGCACCCTTCGCACCCACCCTGCATGCCGCCGACGGAACGCCCGTCGCGCTGGACCTGCTGCTGCGCGGCGGCACCGTCTACACGGGCGACTCCGACACGCCGGTGGTGGGCGATGTCGGCATCGCGGGCGATCGCATCGTGTTCGCGGGCAAGGCGGCGCCGGCGCAGTTCACGGCCAGGCGCGTCATCGATGCCACGGGCATGGTGGTGGCGCCGGGCTTCATCGACGCCCACACGCATGCGGATGCCGACCTGCACTCGAACGATCCGAAGAAGCGGCTGAACATCCCGTTCATCACGCAGGGCGTGACCACCGCGGTGATCGGCAACGACGGCTTCGGCGGCTTCGACATCGCGGCGCAGGCGCAGAAGCTGCGTGCCACGCCGGTAGGCACCAACGTGGCCATGTACGTGGGCTTCGGCCCGGTGCGCATGAGCGAGTTGGGCGAGGCCAACCGGGCACCGACGCCCGAGCAGCTCGAGGCGATGAAGAAGCGTGTGAGCCAGGGCATGTGCGAAGGCGCCCTTGGCCTTTCGACCGGGCTCTTCTACACGCCGCAGAACTTCTCGAAGACCGAGGAGGTCATCGAGCTCGCGAAGGTGGCGGCGCGGCACGGCGGCCTGTACGACAGCCACATCCGCGACGAGTCCATGTACAACATCGGCCTGAAAGGCTCCATCGACGAGGCGATCCGCATCGGCCACGAGGCGAAGCTGCCGGTGCACGTGGCGCACATCAAGGCGCTGGGCGTCGACGTGCAGGGCCAGAGCGGCGACATCATCAAGCGCATCGAGAAGGAACGCGCGGGCGGGCTGGACATCACGGCCGACCACTATCCGTGGACCGCGTCGAGCACGCGCTTCTCGGCCGCGCTGCTGCCGCCCTGGGCCAACGAGGGCGGCCGTGCGGCGACGCTGCAGCGCTTCGACGACGCCTCGCAGCAGGAGCGCCTGCGCAAGGACGTGCGCGAGAACCTGCGGCTGCGCGGTGGCCCCGAGGCCATCCTGTTCTCGGCCGGCAGCACGAAGTACGTGGGCAAGACGCTGGCCGACGTGGCCAAGGCATCGAACGCCGATCCAGTGGAAGCCGCCATCGCGGTGCTGCGCGACGGCGACCTGATGATCGCCTCGTTCAACCAGAGCGACGACGACGTACGCGCCTTCATGAAGCGGCCCTGGGTCATGACCTCGTCCGACTCGTCGCTGGGCCATCCGCGCGCCTACGGCACCTTCGCGCGCAAGTACGAGCAGTACGTGGTGAAGGAGCACACGATCTCGCTGGCGCAGTTCATCCGCAGCAGCTCTTCGCTCACGGCCGACACGCTGGGGCTGAAGCAGCGCGGGCACCTGCGCCCTGGCTACTACGCGGACGTGGTGGTGTTCGACCCGGCGCGCTATGCGGCGAAAGCCACCTACACGCAGCCTGCGCTGCTGTCGGAGGGCGTCAGCACGGTGCTGGTGAACGGCCAGCTCGCCGTCGATGACGGCAAGCCCACGGGCGTGGGCGCTGGCCGGCCGCTGCTGCGCATGCCGAAGGCCGGCAGCTGTAGCTGAGGGCTCTCCTCAGTCCTTGTCCTTCAGGTGCCGCGTCTGGTCGTAGGTCGGCTGCGGCGGCAGGTCGGCCAGGTGCCGCGTGTCGGCCCATTCCACGATCTCGATCGCCTCGGGCTCGGCCGGATCGGCGATGCGGATGCGGTTGAAGCCCGCGTTGGGAATGTCGCTGCGGCGCGGGCCGCTCAGGCTCAGGCCCCTGGCGGTGCGCCACACCATGTCAAGCACGCCGCCATGGGTGACGACGATCAGGTGCTGGCCCCGATGTTCCGAGGCGATGCCGCCCAGCGCCGCGATGATGCGCGCGTGGAACTCGCGCGCCGTCTCGCCCTCGGGCATGGCGTGGTCCTCGCGGAACTCCAGCCATTCTTCCCAGGCGCGCGGATGCAGGTTCTGGATTTCGTCGGAGCGCATGCCTTCGACCACGCCGAAGAACTGCTCGCGCAGCGCCGCCGAGGTCACCACCGGCAGCGACAGCTGCGACGCGGCGGGCGCGGCAGTCTGCTGCGCACGCATCAGGTCGCTGCTGATGATGTGCTGCACCGCGCTCTCGCCGGCCAGGCGCAGGCCGATGCGGCGCGCCTGTTCATGGCCAATGTCGTTGAGCGGGACGTCCGCGTGCCCCTGGAAGCGCAGTTCGCGATTCCAGGCGGTTTCGCCATGGCGGATGAGGATCAGGTCGGTGGTGGTGTCGGGCTTGGGCGTTGGCATCGGCGTCCATTTTCCACCGCATTCGCGCAGAATCTCTCTCCATGCCCAATCTCATCCTGCTGCCCGGTCTCGCCTGCGACGAGCGCATCTGGGAAGCCCAGTTGCTCGCACTTCCCCCCGCCTTCGGCGCTCGCGTGAGCGACGCCCAGCGGCACCACGACACCATCGAGGGCATGGCCGCCGCCGTGCTGCGCGACAACGACGGACCGCTGGTGCTGTGCGGCGCCTCGATGGGCGGCATGGTCGCCATGGAAGCGGCCCGCCAGGCGCCCGGGCGCATCGCGGGGCTCGCGCTGCTCGGCACCAGCGCGCGGCCCGAGACGCCCGACATGTCCAGGCTGCGCGCAGGCGCCATCGAATACTTCGAGCGCGGCGAGGTGCGCGACGTGATCGAGCCGAACGTCTACTTCGCCTTCCACCCCGCGCAGGCGGCCGATCAGGTGCTGGTGCAGCGCTATCTCGACATCGTGCTCGGCGCGGGCGCGCAGCAGCTCATCAGCCAGAACCGCGCGGTGATGCGCCGGCCCGATGCGCGGCTGCATCTTGCGTCTGTGCGCGTGCCGGTGCTGCTGGTGTGCGGCGACGATGACCGGCTCGCACCGCCCGAGTGCACGCGCGAGATGGCGGCGCTGCTGCCGCAGGCACAAGTCGCGTGGGTGCCTGACTGCGGCCACATGCTGACGATGGAAAAGCCCAAGTTCGTCAACGCCGCGCTCAACGGCTGGTTGGCGAAGCACTTCCCGGGCACCTGAGCCGCCTCGGCGGTTCAGTGCAACTGGCCGCCGGTTTCGGCGATGTCGCGCTTCACCGCGAGCGCGGTGCTCACGGCGATGCGCAGGGCCGCGATCATCGTTTCCAGCGACATGCTCGGCGCCCCCGGAAAGCGCGCCGCCTGCTCGGGCAGGTACGGAATGTGGATGAAGCCGCCGCGCAGCCCCGGCATCGGGTGCATTGCGATGCGGTGCATCAGGCCGTAGAAGATGTGGTTGCAGACGAAGGTGCCGGCGCTGTTCGACACCGAGGCCGGTACGCCGGCCGCGCGCAGTTTGCGCACCATGGCCTTGATCGGCAGCGTCGAGAAGTATGCCGCGGGCGCCCCGGGCACCACGGGCGAGTCGACGGGTTCGCGGCCCTTGTTGTCGGCCACGCGGGCATCGTCGATGTTGATGGCGATGCGCTCCGGCGTCACCTCCGCGCGCCCGCCGGCCTGGCCGACGCACAGCACCAGCTGCGGCTGGAGTTCGTCCATCGCGCTGGCGAGTGCGTCGATGGCCTCGCCGAACACGCAGGGCATCTGGCGCGCATGCACCGTCGCGCGGCCGACCTTCCAGCCGTCGAGCACGCGCACGGCTTCCCACGAGGGGTTGATGGCTTCCCGCTCGAACGGATCGAAACCGGTCAGCAGGACATCGATGGGCTTCGCTGCCACGGCCTGGCGCTCGCGTCCGCGGCCGTCAGGCCAGCGCCCGGACGGCAATGCCTTCCTGCTTCAGCCGTTCGCGGATACGGCTCGCGAAGGCCAGCGCGTGGGCGCCGTCGCCATGCAGGCAGACGGTCTGCGCATTGACGGGCACGATGCTGCCGTCGATGGCGGTCACCCGGCGGTCGCGCACCAGCGAGAGCGTCTGCGCGATCGACTGCTCCTCGCTCTCGATCAGCGCGCCGGGCTGGCTGCGCGGCACGAGGCTGCCGTCGGGCATGTAGCCACGGTCGGCGAACACTTCCTCCACGGGCACGAGACCGGCGCGGCGGGCCGCGTCGATCATGTTGCTGCCCGCGAGGCCGAAGAACCTGAGCGATGGATCGAAGCGTCGCACGGCCTCGCACAGCGCCTCGGCGAGCTCGGGGTCCTTCACGGCCTGGTTGTAGAGCTGGCCGTGGGCCTTCACATGCGAGAGCCTGCCGCCCTCGGCCTTCACGATGGCCGCCAGCGCGCCCACCTGGTAGAGCACGTTGGCCACGATCTCGTCGGGCGGCAGGTGCATGGTGCTGCGGCCGAAGTTCTCGCGGTCGGGAAAACTGGGGTGGGCGCCGATGGCCACGCCGTTGCGCATCGCCCAGCGCACGCACTGCTGCATGGTCTTCGCGTCGCCTGCGTGCCAGCCGCAGGCGATGTTGGCGGAACTCACGAGCGCGAGCAGTGCTTCGTCGTTGCCGGCGCCTTCGCCGAGGTCGGCATTGAGGTCGATTTGCATGGTGGGCTTCCTCTTTTCGCGATTTCCCGCGAAGTCTATGTCGCGCTCGGCCAGCCTGCAGCGGCCAGACCCTGTGCCACCTGCGACAGGTAGCGCTGCTGCGCGGCCCATGCAGCCAGCGCCCTCGGCTGGTCGACCTGCACGAGGCGCAGTTGGCCGTTGAGCGGCGCCTGCGCGAGCTTCCAGAGGTCGGCGCGGATGACCACGCCGATGCGCGGATAGCCGCCTGTGGTCTGCGCATCGCCCATCAGGATGATCGGCTGGCCCGAGGGCGGCACCTGGATCGTGCCGGGAATCACGCCCGACGAGAGCATGTCGCCGCTGTGTTTGCGCTTGAGTTCGGCACCCGCGAGCCGACTGCCCATGCGGTTGCTCTGCGGCGTGATGCGCCAGCGCTCGCCCCACAGCAGTTCGCGCGCGGCCGGCGTGAACAGCTCGAACTCGGGACCGGGCAGCACGCGCAGGACGATGGCACCGTCGTCTTCGTCGGGGCCCCAGTCGGGACCGCGCAGGCCGAAGGCACGGCGTTCGCGTTGTGCCGCATCGAGAGAGGAGGCACCTGTCGGGAGCCGGTCGCCCTTGCGCAGCGCACGGCCTTCGAGGCCGCCGAAGCCGGCCTTGAGGTCGGTGCTGCGCGAGCCGAGGACCGGGGGCACGTCGATGCCGCCCGCCACCGCGAGCCAGCTGCGCAGGCCGGTCTTCTTGACGCCGGGCGCGTTGGCACCGGCGAGCCTGAGTGTCTGGCCGGCCGCGACCGGCACGCTCCAGCAGGGCCACAGCGGCACGCCGTCGAGGCTGGCGCCGAAGCCGTCACCGGTGAGGGCGATGCGCGTGGCGGCTTCGAACTGCAGCTCGCAGGCGCCCATCGTGAGTTCGAGGCCCGCCGCACCGTCGGCATTGCCGACGAGCCGATTGGCCAGCGTGAGCGACAGCATGTCGAGCGCGCCGCCCGGGCAGATGCCCAGCTGGCGATGGCCGTGCCGGCCCAGGTCCTGTACCGAGGCAAGTACGCCGGGCTTGCGTACGGCGATCATGCCTGCACGCTTTCTGCAACGAAGCGCACGCGGTCGCCAGGGCGCAGCAAGGTGGGCGGTTCGGCCGCCGGATCGAACAGCTCCAGCGGGGTGCGGCCGATCAGCTGCCAGCCGCCCGGCGACACCAGCGGATAGATGCCGGTCTGCTCGCCGCCGATGCCGACCGAGCGCGCGGGCACGGCGGTGCGCGGCTCGGCCCGGCGCGGCGTGGCCAGTTCGGGCGGCAACCCGCCCATGAAGGCAAAGCCCGGCAGGAAGCCCAGCAGGTAGACGACGTACTCGGCGCCGCTGTGCCGCCGCACCACCTCGGCCGGCGTGAGGCCGGTGTGAGCCGCGACGTCGGCAAGGTCCGGCCCGTGCTCGCCGCCGTAAGCCACCGGGATCTCGACCAGCCGGCCTTCGACGGCACGGCTCGGCAGCCTGGGCCAGGCTTCGAGGACCTGCGCGGTGAGCGTGTCGAGATCCATCACCGTCGGGTCGAATGTGAGCGTGAGGTTGTTCATGCCCGGCAGCGTTTCGCCGACGCCCGGCCATTGCTGCGCCTGCCGGGCCAGCGCCCAGATGCGCTGCTGCTGCACCAGCGTGGCCGGCGCGGGCAGTTCGCACAGCAGCGCTGCATCGCCCAGCAGATGCAGGCGGGGCAAGGGGATGTCGCTCACCTCACGCCGGCCCGCAGTTCAGGCTGGACTTTTCGCGGAACACCGTGGAACCGGCTTTGCCGGGCCACCGGTGTTGCCTCCGGCGAGGGGGTTGGCGATGCGACACGAAGTGCACGCAGCCTGGGGGAGAGCCTATTCACGGCCGAGGCTGCGGACCTTGGCCGCCAGTTGCTGCCCCACATTGGGAGAGACGAACTTGTGGACTTCACCGCCGAGCATGGCGATTTCGCGCACGAAGGTGCTGGAGATGAACTGGTACTTGTCGCTGGGCGTCAGGAACACGGTCTCGACGTCGGGCATCAGCGAGCGGTTCATGCCGGCGAGCTGGAACTCGTAGTCGAAGTCGGTCACGGCACGCAGGCCGCGCACCATGGCCTTGCCGCCCCGCGCGACGACGAAGTCGCGCAGCAGGCCCGAGAAGCTCTCGACGGTGACCTGGTCGCTGTAGGGCTTCACGGCATCGCGGGCCATGTCCATGCGTTCGGAGAGCGTGAACAGCGCCTTCTTGTGGTGGCCCGCGGCGACCGCGACGATCACCTTGGAGAAGAGCTGGGTTGCGCGCCGCACCACGTCCTCGTGACCGAGGGTGATGGGATCGAAAGTGCCGGGGTAAACCGCGATCACGTTGCTGGCCATGGTTGCTTCTTCCTCATGCTGCCGGTGCGGCTTGTCCGGCGGATTATGCAGTCCTATCCGCCGCGCGCCGCAGCAGATGGGCATGAACGGCGCCGGCCTTGAGGTAACGAAAACCGACAAGGCCGAAGGCGGCAAGTTCTTCGTCGCTCCAGCGGCGCGGCGCTTCGAGGTACACCGAGCCGCCGTCACGCAGCGAGCGCGCGGCGGCGCGCAGCGCCGGCTCGTAGAGCGCCGTGCTGTCGAATGGCGGATCGAGGAACACGGCATCGAGGCTGCCGGCCGGCACCCGTTCGAGCGCGGTCACCCCGTTGCCGCGCTCGATGCGCACGGACTCGGCGGCCAGCTTGGTCTTCGTGGCCTGCAACTGGGCGGCCAGTGCGGCGTCCTGCTCGCACAGCAGCACGTTCGCAGCGCCGCGCGAGGCGGCCTCGAAGCCGAGCGCGCCGGTGCCCGCGAAGGCGTCGACGCACTGCCAGCCGGGCAGTTCGCCGCCACCGGCGCCGGCCAGGCTTGCGAGCCAGTTGAACAGCGTTTCGCGCACGCGGTCGGGCGTGGGGCGCAGGCCGGGCTTGTCGGCCACGGCGAGGCGGGTGCGCTTCCATTCGCCGCCGATGATGCGCACTTCGCTGGGCCGCGACGGACGCTTGGGTGCAGCAGGTGCGGAAGGACGTTTGGCGGGGGCGGCTTTCTGGGGCATGCGGCGAGCTTAACGCCGCCGTCCGGGCACCTTCTCAGATGCCGGCCAGTGCGCGCCGCGCCAGCATGGCCGCCAGCACGAGCATGGTTCCGCCCACGAGTGCGTCGAGCATCCGCCAGGCGCGCGGACGTGCGAACACCGGCGCGAGAAGCCTTGCGCCGAAGCCCAGCGAGGTGAACCACAATGCACTTGCCGTGGCCGCGCCCGCCACGAACCACAGCCTGAGCAGCCCCGCGTACTGCGCCCCCGCGCTGCCCACGAGCAGCACCGTGTCGAGATAGACATGCGGGTTCAACAGCGTGAAGCCGGCCGCCTGCGCCACCACGGCCGCGCGCGACAGCGAAACGCCCCCCGCCGTGGCCTGCAGCGCGGCGGACCGGCGCGAACGCCAGAGCGCCTTCAGTCCGTAGCCGCAAAGAAACGCCGCGCCGAGCCCCGCGAGCACCGTGGCCAGCATCGGCCGCCCCTGCAACGCCTGCGCCATGCCGGCCACCCCCGCGCCGATCAACACCGCGTCGCTGGCCGCACAGAACAGCACCACCGCGCCCACGTGCTCGCGGCGCAAGCCCTGGCGCAGCACATAGGCGTTCTGCGCGCCGATGGCGACGATGAGGACCAGGCTCATGAAGAGCCCATTGGCGAAGGCGGTGGTGGCGTGTACGGCTTGCATGCTTCGAGCTTGCCGCTGGATGCAAGTTAACTCAAACTAAACTTTCTAACGCAAGTTCAGTTTCTCTTTATCACTATGCTCGACTACGCCGCCCTGAACGCCCTTGCCGCCGTCGTGCGCGAAGGCAGCTTCGAACGCGCCGCCCGCGCCCTGAACGTCACGCCCTCGGCGGTGTCGCAGCGCATCAAACAGCTGGAGGAACGCACCGGCGGCGCGCTGCTGGTGCGCGGCCAGCCCTGCGTCGCAACGCAGGCCGGCCTGCAGCTGTGCCGGCATGTCGAACGCGTGGGCATGCTGGAGCACGAGCTGCGCGATGCCCTGCCTGCCCTCGGCATGGCCGGCGACAAGGCGGGCGGCGAGCGCGTCACAGTGCGGGTGGCCGTCAACGCCGACAGCCTTGCGACCTGGTTCATGGCGGCTGCCGCGGCCTTCGCCGCGCAGGAGCCGGCCGCGCTGCTCGACCTCACGGTGGACGACCAGGACCACACGGCCGAACGGCTGCGCAGCGGCGCGGTGCTCGCGGCCGTCACCGCGCTGGCCCAGCCGGTGGCGGGCTGTAACAGCGAGGCGCTCGGCACGATGCACTACGTGGCGGCGGCCAGCCCCGCGTTCGTGCGCGAGTATTTCGCCAAGGGCGTGGGCGCCCGCACGCTGGCGAGCGCGCCGAGCCTGGTGTTCGACCGCAAGGACAGGCTGCAGGCACGCTGGGTGCGCCGCATCTGCCACCGCAACGTGGAGACGTCGCGCCACTGGATTCCCTCGCCCAATGCCTTCGTCGAGGCGGCGTGCGCGGGCATGGGCTGGGGCATGCATCCGGCCAGCATGGTGGCCGATGCCATTCGCGAAGGGAAACTGGTGGAGCTGGTGCCCGGCTCGACGCTGCCGGTGCCGCTCTACTGGCAGCAGGCGCGCGCCGCGCCGCGGCTGCTCGAAAGGCTGGGAGCGGCGGTGCGCGCAGCCGCCCGCCGCGGCCCGCACGCCCTGGCGTGACCGGCTACGGCTACGGCTGCGCCTTGGCGGTCTTGGCGTCCTTGCCGCCCACCACCACCGTCACCATGCGCTCGGGCTGCAGCTTGCGCTGGAAGGCCGCCTTGACGTCGGCCGCCGTGACCGCGTTCATGCGCGCAGTCCAGGTGTCGAGATAATCAAGCGGGAGGTCGTGCCAGGCGATGTTGGCGACGTTGCCGATGAGCTTGCGGTTGCTGTCCAGCAGCAGCGGAAAACCGCCGATCAGGTTGTCCTTCGCGGCCTTGAGTTCGCTGGCGGTCGGGCCCTCGGCCACGAACCTGGCGACCACTTCGCGCGACATCTTCACCGCCTCCTCGGCCTGGTCGGGCCGGGTCTGGAAGCCGACGCGGAAGGCGCCCGCATCGAGCCCCGGCGCGAAGCCGCTGTAGATGCTGTAGGTCAGGCCGCGCTTCTCGCGCACCTCGTTCATCAGGCGCGAGACAAAACCGCCGCCGCCGAGCACGTAGTTGCCCAGCGTGAGGGCGAAGTGGTCCGGGTCCTTGCGCGGATAGCCGGGCTGGCCGACGAAGACGTGGGCCTGGGCCGAGTCGAAGGGAATGCGCTCGTCCTTCGGCGCTGCCAGCGCGGCCACCGGCGCGATGGCCGGCAGCGGTGTGCAGGACTCTGACGCCGGGAGCCGCGACAGCAGCGTGGTCGCCAGCGTCTCGGCTTCGACGCGCGTGACGGCGCCCACGATGCTGAGCTTGGCGCGGCACGGCACGATGAGCTGCTGGTAGCGCTGGCGCATGGCGGCGATGTCGATGCGCGCCAGTGTCTCTTCCGTCACTTCCTGCCCGTAGGGATGCACGCCGTACACCGCGTGCGCGAAGGCGCGGCCCGCGATGGTCGCGGGCTTGGTGTTGGCTTCCTTGATGGCCGCGTTGATGCGTTCGCGTTCGCGCTGCCAAACGTCGTCCGGAAAGGCAGGTTCGCCGATCTCGCGCGACGCCAGCGCGACCGCCTTGTTCAGCAGCGCGGGATCGGACAGCGTGCGCAGCGAGTAGCTGGTGCGGTCGGTGCCCGCGCTCACGTCGAAGCTGGCGCCCAGATCGGCCCAGGCTTCGCCCAGCGCGTTCTGGTCGAGCGCCGGTTCGCCGCCCTTGCCGGCGCGCACGCCCTTCTCCACCATGGTCGCGGTGGCGCTGGCCAGGCCGGCCTGCGCCGCGGGGTCGCGGCGGCTGCCGGCGTCGAAATCGACCTGCATGTCGACGATCGGCAGCGCGTTGGTCGACACGAGGTAGATCTTCGCGCCGTTGGCCAGCGTCCATTGCTGGATGGGCAGCGCGGCCTGCGCGCTGGTGATGCCCATGAGGGCCGCGCCTGCGAACAGGGCGCATTGCGCGATCTTCTTGAGAGTTTTCATGGAATCGGGACCTGTCTTTCAGCGCATTTCGCCTGCGGGCGCCGCGAAGCCGCGGCCGCGTGGCTTGGCTTCGGGCGGCAGGGGGCGCAGCGTGGCGACCGTGAGCTGGTCGTCGCCGAAATACTTGGCGGCCACCGCCTGCACCTGGGCAGCCGTGACGGATTGCAGCCGGGCGACGATGCGCTCGCTCGCGTCGAGTGGCAGGCCCTGGATCCAGTTGCTGCCGAGTTCGCGCGCCTGGGCCATCACCGAGTCGCGCTTGTAGGTCTCGCTCGCCACCCACTGGGTCTTGACGCGGGCCAGCTCGGCTTCGCCCACGCCGTCCCTGGCGACGCGCGCGACCTGCGCGCGCAGTGCGGCCTCGACCGTCTCGGCGCTCTTGCCGGCGGCCGGCACGCCGTCGAGCATGAAGAGCTGCGGGCCGCGGCCGATGAATCCCGAATAGGCACCCGCCGAATCGGCGACACGGTCGGGGCCTTGGGTCAGGGCGCGGTCGAGCCGGGCGCCGGCGTAGCCGTCGAGCACGGCCGACAGCACCACCAGCGCCCACGCATCGCTGTTCGCGTCGTCGATGTTGGCGAGCTGCGGTATGCGGAAGGCCAGCGACACGTACGCCTGCTCGGCCGGCGCCTTCAATTCGACACGGCGGATGCCGCGCTGCGCCGGCTCGGTGCGCGGCTTGCGCACGGGCACGGCGCGCGAGGCGATGCGGCCGTAGTACTTCTCGGCCATGGCGCGCACCTGGGCCACGTCGACATCGCCGGCCACCACGAGCACGGCGTTGGCGGGCACGTACCAGCGCTTGAGGAAGGCGCGTGCGTCCTCGGGCGTCATGGCGTCGAGGTCGCTCATCCAGCCGACCACGGGGCGGTGGTAAGGCGAGGCGGTGAAGACGGCGGCGTTCTGCTGCTCGCCGAGCAGCGCGCGCGGCTGGTCTTCGGTGCGCAGGCGGCGCTCTTCCTTGACGACCTCGATCTCGCGCTTGAACTCGTCGTCGGGCCACTGGTTGTTGGCGAAGCGGTCCGATTCGAGCTTCATCACCTGCTCGAGGCTGCCGGCCGGGATCTGCTGGTAGTAGCCGGTGTAGTCGCGGGTGGTGAAGGCGTTTTCCTGACCACCGAGGGCCGCCACGCGGCGCGAGAACTCGCCGGGCTTGATGTCCTTGGTGCCCTTGAACATCATGTGTTCGAGCGCATGCGCCACGCCCGAGGTGCCGTCGACCTCGTCCATCGAGCCCACGCGGACCCAGACCATCTGCACCGCCGTGGGCGAGCGCCGGTCGGGCTGGACGATCAGCGTCATGCCGTTGGCAAGCGTGAATTGCCGGGGGCCGGGCGCGGCTGCTGCGGCGGCGGGAGTCGAATCAGTCTGGGCCTGCGCAGGCATGGCCCATGGCGCCAGAAGCGCCATCGCCAGCACCGCACCAGACGCAGCACGGCGTGGCGGGAGGTGTTTCATAGAATGGGTCGGATTGTAAAAAGCTCCCGATGTTCAGTTTCTTCAAGAAAAAACCGCCTGCCGAGACCCCCGGTACGCCGGCTGCCAACCCGCCGGCCGCGCCGGCGCCCGCCCCGGAGCCCGCACCGGCACGCTCCGTGTTCTCGCCTTCGAGCTGGTTTGGTTCGAAGCCGGCGGCTGAAGAAACGCCTCCTGCGCCCCCGCCTGCAACACCACCCGTGCCGTCCCCGGCGCCTGCGCCCATTGCCGCGCCGCCGGTCGTGGCGGCGCCCGTACCGGTCCCCGCACCCGCACCGACTCCTGCTCCTGCGCCAGCGCCAGCGCCAGCGATCGAAGCCGCCGTCGCCACCGAACGCAAAGGCTGGTTCGACAAGCTCAAGACCGGCCTGCGCAAGACCGGCACCGGCATCCAGGCCGTGTTCGTCAACGCGCAGATCGACGACGCGCTGTACGAAGAGCTCGAATCCGCCCTGCTGATGGCCGACACCGGCGTGAAGGCGACCGAGTACCTGCTCGACGACCTGCGCGGCCGCGTCAAGCGCCAGATGGCCACCGACGCGGCGCAGGTCAAGGTGCTGCTGGCCGAGGCCATCGCCGACCTGCTCCGTCCGCTCGAGAAACCACTGGTCATCGGCCGGTTCACGCCCACCGTCATCATGGTGGCCGGCGTCAACGGCGCGGGCAAGACCACCTCCATCGGCAAGCTCACCAAGCACCTGGCCGACGAAGGCGCCTCGGTGCTGCTGGCCGCGGCCGACACGTTCAGGGCGGCGGCGCGCGAGCAGCTGCTGGTCTGGGCCGACCGCAACACGGTCGAGATCGTCAGCAACGAGGGCGGCGACCCGTCGGCCGTGAGCTTCGATGCGGTGAACGCCGGCAAGGCGCGCGGCAAGGACGTGGTGCTCGTCGACACGGCCGGCCGGCTGCCGACGCAGCTGCACCTGATGGACGAGCTCAAGAAGATCAAGCGCGTCGTCACCAAGGCCGACGCCACGGCGCCGCACGAGGTGCTGCTCGTGATCGACGGCAACACCGGGCAGAACGCGCTCGCACAGGTCAAGGCCTTCGACGAGACACTGGGCCTGACTGGCCTCGTCGTGACCAAGCTCGACGGCACTGCGAAGGGCGGCGTGCTGTGCGCCATTGCGCGCGAACGGCCGATTCCGGTTTATTTCATCGGCGTGGGCGAGAAGCTCGAAGACCTCGAGACCTTCAACGCCCGCGAATTCGCGCAGGCGCTTCTCGGATAGGAAGGAAAAAGCGGCCCCTGCTTGCGCCGGGGCCGCTTTCGCTTTCTATTTTTTCTCTCCCTTGCTCCCTGACCGGCTGCTGGAGGTTCAGAGGCCGAACAGCGACACCGGAACGCACAGCGAGCCGGTTGCGCAGTTGAGCGGCTTGAAATAGAGCGTCTTGATCGCGCCGCTGGGCAGCCCGATGCCGCCGACCAGCCCACCGCCCTTGGCGCCTTCGGTGTTGGCCTGCTGAATGAAGGCCGTGCTGCCGGGCTGGGGTTCCAGCGTGTAGAAGCTGAAGGTGGCCGACTGCGACAAGTCCTTCGCGTAGATCACGCCCCCGCCGTCGCCGAACAGGTACTCGGTGCGAGAGCGGAAGCCGCGCCCACCGCGCTCGTTGAGCTGGGCCAGGTAGGCGGTGTCGTTGCCGGCGATGTCGCCGATCTCGTAGGCATAGGTGGCGCCGGCGGCCGCATTCCTCTCGTAGATCGACACGGCACTGGGATCGCCCACGAGGAACGCGGGCGCCACGTTGTAGAAGCCCTCCGCGCCCTGCCCGTTGGCCTGGGCCAGGAACCCCGCCTTGTTCGCCGACAGCGGCTCGACCCGGTAGCTGAAGACGCCCTGCGCGCCGTTGTTCTTCCGATAGATGTAGAACTGGTCGCCGTTGATGATGTACGAACCCACCCACTGAAAACCGCGCGCGCCGACTTCATTGGCCTGGGTCAGGAAGGCGGCGTTGTTCGCTGTGATCGGATGGAGCTCGTAGCTGTAGGTGGTGTCGGCGTCGCGCACGTAGCCCTCGACCTGTTCGGCGGTGGTTGGGCTGGTCGTGAAGGCGAAGCCGCTCAGGAAGCGGAAACCGCGTGCGCCCTGCGCATTGAGGTTGGCGGCGAATGCCCCGCGGTTGCCTGCCAGCGGCAGTGCCTCATACATGAAGGTGCGCGTGGCCGGCACGGGAGCCGGCGCTGGCGGCGCGGGAGGCGGTGGTGCCGCAGGCGCAGGCGCAGGTGGTGGCGGGGGTGGCGTGCCGCCGTCACCGGGCAGCAGCGGAAATCCGCCGCCACCGCCCGCACCTCCACCACCACCGCATGCGACCAGGGCAAGTGTGCCCGCCACTGCAAGCGCGGCCGCCGCTCGTTTGAATTTCATTGAAGAACCTCCGCTGTCGATTGTTCGAATTGCACCGCTGCGGCCGGGACTGGCATGCCGCAGGGGGACTCCATCGAAGGTAGGGCGAGAGGTTGACTCTCGCCAGTGCCGAAAGTCATTGCATTCGCGGGTCGGGTGCGCGAAGCGGCCTCAGTGCATGGCGATGGATTCAGGCGGCAGGGCGCAGCGGCTGCTTCGCCGTGACGAGCTCCGCCATGGCCTGGAGCAGCGATGCTGCGACCACCGGCTTGAACAGGACCGGCACCCTCGATTCGCGCACGCGCTGCAGCCGATCGGGCGAGGTTTCTCCGGTGATCAGCAGCAGCGGCACTCCGGCGCTGCCGCCCTGCCCCTGGCTCAATCGCAGGCCCGCGTCTAGCCCATCGGCACCGTCGGCCAGGCGGTAGTCGCACAGCAGGAGATCGAAGGGACGGCGCTCGCCGATCGCCTGCCGCAGGGCGGCGGCAGCGCCAGCCTCGTCCGCCACGGCATGGGCGTCGATGGCATGGGAACGCAGCAGGCCGGTCATGGCTTCGCGGATTTCGAGTTCGTCGTCCAGCAGCAGCACGCGGCTGGGCAGGACCGGCGCGGGGCTGCTGCGCTTCTCGGTGGTCGCTCCGGTCATGGCGGCCGGTGCCGGCACCCCTGCCACCGCGCGCTCCGCCGCACTCACGGCCGGCACCACCACGCGAAAGTGCGTGCCCCGCCCCAGCCGCGAACGCATCTGCACCGGATGCCGGAGCAGCGACGACAGCCGCTGCACGATCGACAGCCCGATGCCGAGCCCCCGCGAGCGGTCGCGGCCCGGATTGTTGATCTGGTAGAACTCCTCGAAGATCCGGCCGGACTGCTCGGGCGCGATGCCGATGCCGCTGTCGCGCACCTCGATCCACACCGCGTCGCCGCGCTCGCGGGCCGTGACGGTCACGCCGCCCCGTGCGGTGTACTTGAGCGCGTTGTCCATCAGGTTCGACAGCATGCGGTGCAGCAGCTGCGGGTCGCTGTGCACCCACAGGCCGCTGGCGCGCACGCGCAGCTGCAGCTGCTTCTGTTCGGCCCGCGCCGCAAAGGTGTGATTGAGCGGCAGGAACAGCGCGTCGAGCTGCACCGGCTGCGGCACGGGCGTGATCACACCGGCGTCGAGGCGCGAGACGTCGAGCATGGTGTCGAGCGAAGCGCCCAGCGCGTTCACCGCGCGCATCAGGCGCTCGGCGTTGCAGCTTTCGGGGCGGCCGCGCAATTCGTTCTCGAGTGCGGCGCCGAACAGCGCGATGGCGTGCAGCGGCTGGCGCAGGTCATGGCTGGCAGCGCCGAGAAAGCGCGTTTTTTCTTCGCTCGCGCGCTCGGTCGCGGCGATCTGCTCGCCGAGCCGCGCGGCCAGCGCCTCGTTCTCGAAGCGCAGCATGAGCGATTCGGTCAGGAGCTTGTGCTGGCCGATGCCCGCGCGCAGCGTCAGCAGCAGGTAGGCCGCGCCGGCCGCAGCCAGGAAAAGATGCAGGCCGTCGCCCTGCCACGCCAGCGCCGTGAGCAGGCCCAGCGACATGGGCAGCGTGTAGCCGAACAGCGCGGCCTTCAGCGGCCACAGCGACTGTGCGGCGCGAGAGCAACTGCCCACGACGACGGCCATCAGCAGCGAGGTCATCGGCAGGTTGTCGTACGGGACGATGAGCCAGGGCACCACCGCCGTGACCATGCTGACGAGTGTGACCATGCGCGAAATCTTGCGCGCCCAGTACGCGCTTTCGCGCGCGGGGCGCGAGGGGTTCCATCGCGGCGTGAAGAAGACGTAGACATCGACCATCAGCAGACCGGCCAGCCAGAACAGCAGATTCGGGTTCTTCAGCTGCGAATAGATGATGGCGCCGAACACCACCACGAAGGCCATGTGGGTCAGCGTCGAAGTGCGATAGGTGTCGTAGACCGAGGCGACGTGCTCGCGCAGCACGCGCTGGGCGAGAGCGTGGTCGGCGGGCGGGTCGTTCGGCGCGACGGGCTGCACGCTCAATGCAGGGTGCTGATCAACTGGGCGCGGGAACGCATGCCGAACAGCAGCAGGATGGTGGAGACATGGTTCTTCACCGTGCCCTCGCTCAGGTTTGCGAGCTGTGCGATTTCCTTGTTGGCCTTGCCTTCGAGCACCCATTGCAGCACCTGCATCTGCCGCGGCGTGAGCTCCCGCCAAGCGCTGGCGTGCGCGAATTCCGCATAACCGGCGAGCGATTTGGGCATTGGCGGGGGCGGCAGTTCCGCCGCGTCGGGCGAAGCTGGATCGAGCAGGCCACAGGCGCGGATGAAGCTCACCACCTCCTTCAGGTCGGCCGACTTCGGCAGGAAGGCGGCGGCGCCCAGCGCGAGCACGCCCTGCGCCAGCGCGCTGCTGCCGGTGCCCGAGAGCACCACGATGCGCGCGGCCGGAAAGCGCCGGCGGAACTCCGCCAGCCCGCTCAGGCCGTGCGTGTCGGGCAACGCGAGATCGAGCAGCACCAGGCCGATGGAGGCCTGGTGGGTTTCGTACAGCGCGATCGCATCGGCAGCGTTGGCAGCCTCGAAGACTTCGATGCTCGCGCCGGACGAGGCAGCCTGCGCCTGCACCAGCGCGCAGACGCCCAGACGCAGCAGGTCATGGTCGTCCACGACAAGGATCGCCCCGGGTGCACGGGTGGAGGCGCCGGCCTCCGCGGCCGGTGACAGAGATGCGGATGGAGAGTCGAATGACGGCACGTGCTGATCTTAGCGACGGGGCCTTTTGGCGACAGTGCACAAAGTCACGGCGTGCACGGCAGCCGTGGTTCCTGATGCTACATTTTTTATAGCAATTTCATGGCGGGCGCGCTTGCCATCGGGCTTTGCCGTGGGCACCATCGAATATCTCGCCGCATCCCACGGCGCCCCGGAGACCCGCCATGACGCACACCGCCGCCGCCCCCCTTGGATCGAGCGACCGCAAGGTCGACCGGCTGCTCGCCCATTACGAGGAGAGCCACCGCCATCCGACCAACGAATTGATCCATTTCGTGGCCATCCCGGCCATCATGCTGAGCATCGTCGGCTTGCTGTTCGCGCTCCATCCCTGGGTGGCCTACGGTTTCGTGGCCGCCAGCCTCGTCTACTACGCCTTGCTGCGCTCGCCGGCCTTCCTGCTGGCCATGCTCGCCCTGACCGCGCTGGCCTTGGCGCTGGTGCATGCGATGGGCGGACTTGCATTGCCGATTTCAGCCGCTATCTTTGTGGTGGCCTGGATCTTCCAGTTCGTGGGCCACAAGATCGAGGGCAAGAAACCTTCGTTCTTCGAAGACCTCCAATATCTCTGGGTCGGACCGTTGTTCGTGCTGTCCAAGCTTTTCCTAAAGCTGGGGGTACGCTGGTAGCCCTGGTCTATCACGGCGATAGAAATTCAAGGGAACCCTTGGTTTAGCACTCCCTCTAATCGAGTGCTAATATGGCCCACACAAAGGAGTTTCCCTGATGACAACGCTGTCTGGAGTCTCTGCCAACCAGCTGGCCGTCGCCAACCCATGGTCGATGGTTCCCCCGCTGGGCAACCTGGACGCCTACATTTCGGCCGCCAACCGCCTGCCGCTGCTCACGCTTGAAGAAGAGCAGGGCTTCGCACGCAAGCTGCGCGACCACAACGACCTCGAATCCGCCGGCGCGCTGGTGCTGTCGCACCTGCGCCTCGTGGTGTCCATTTCCCGCCAATACCTGGGCTACGGGCTGCCGCACGGCGACCTGATCCAGGAAGGCAACGTCGGCCTCATGAAGGCCGTGAAGCGCTTCGACCCCGACCAGGGCGTCCGGCTCGTGAGCTACGCCATGCACTGGATCAAGGCCGAGATCCACGAGTACATCCTGAAGAACTGGCGCATGGTCAAGGTCGCGACGACCAAGGCGCAGCGCAAGCTGTTCTTCAACCTGCGCTCGATGAAGCAAGGCTTCAAGGCCGACTCGGCCGCGGCCGACAACGGCACGCACCGCGAGACGCTGAGCCCCGACGAGGTGTCGCAGATGGCGACCCGGCTGAACGTCAAGCCCGAGGAAGTGCTCGAGATGGAAACCCGCCTGTCGGGCGGCGACGTCATGCTCGATCCGGGCCCCTCCGACGACGGCGACGAAGCCTTCGGCCCGATCGCCTATTTGGCCGACGCCACGCAGGAACCGACCGCCCTGCTCGAATCGCAGCAGCGCGACCGCCTGTCGAGCGACGGCATCGCCACCGCACTCGAAGCGCTGGACGACCGCAGCCGCCGCATCGTGGAAGAGCGCTGGCTCAAGGTCAACGACGACGGCTCGGGCGGCATGACGCTGCACGACCTGGCCGCGGTGTACGGCGTGAGTGCCGAGCGCATCCGCCAGATCGAGGTCGCGGCCATGAAGAAGATGAAGAAGGCGCTCGCGGACTACGCGTAAGCCTTGTCCCTCCAGAAGAAAGCCCGGCACTCCCGGGCTTTCTTCATTTGGAGAGCGTTCGCAGCGCCCGCTTCGCGATGTAGCGGGTTTCGGCCGTGTCCGACTCTGCCACCCACCGCGCGCAGAGCTTGTCGACCCACTCGCCCTGGCTCTTGCTTGCGTCGTTGAGCCAGTTGGCGACCGAGTTCTGCACGTAGCGGCTGGGGTCGGCGCGCAGCGGCTCGATCAGCGGCAACGCCCGCCACGGCTCGGTCTTGAGCGCATCGATCTGCGCGCACCACACGCCGCGCGGCCGCGTGAGTTCGCTCGCAAAGCGGCGGATGTTGGGGTCGGCATCGGAGACCCACGGCTGCAGCAGCGCAAGCGCTTCGTCGAGCGACGCGATGACCTCGTCGCGCACCGCCATCCAGGCGATCTCGCGCACGCCGAAATGCGGATCGGCGGCGAAGCGGCGCACCGCCTCCAGCTGCGCCGCCAGCGGCAGGCCCGACAACGCGACCCATTGCGCGGCCCAGCAGCGGGCCACGTCGCTCGCGTGCGTGGCCAGCCGGTGTGCGACAGCGTCACGCTCGCCGTGCAGTGCCGCCATGTCGTAGAGCGCACGCGCGATGTGCCCGTGCCGCTGCATGGGCTTGAAAGCGCTCAGCATCGCGAGTGTGTCGACCAGCCGCTCGCCCTGCGCGTCGAGCCCGATGTGCCCCGCCACGCTGCGCGCCAGCCGGGGCAGCTCCAGCGCCATGAATTCGTTGAGGTTGACGGTTTCGAGCAGCCCGTCGTTGAGTGCGCTGAGCACCTCGGGCGGGATCAGCGCGATGCGGAAGGCGCCCTTGCGCCCTTTCAGGTGCTCGACCGAGTCCACGGCGGCCAACAAGCGGTCTTCCTCAGGAAGCCAGCAGCGTCTTCAGGTCCGACACCATCGACGGCACGCCCGCGCCATAACGCGCATAGAGCCGCAGCCGCCCCTGCGTGTCGTAGACATAGCTGGCGGCCGAGTGGTCCATCGAATAGCTGGTGGGCGTCTTGCCGTCGACCTTCTTGTAGTAGACCTTGTAGTCCTTCGCGACAGCGGCCAGCTCGTCGGGCGTGGGGATCAGCGCGACGAAGCTCGGGTCGAACGCGCCCATGTAGGCCTTGAGCACCTCTGCCGTGTCGCGCGCCGGATCGACCGTGACGAACAGCACCTGCAGCCTGTCGCCGTCCTTGCCGAGCTGCTGCTTGACCTGCGCCATCTCGGTCATGGTGGTGGGGCAGACGTCGGGGCATTGCGCATAGCCGAAGAACAGCACGACCACCTTGCCCTTGAAGTCGGCCATGGTGCGGACCTTGCCGTCGGCGTCCTTCAGCGAGAAGTCCTTGGCGTAGTCCGCGCCTGTGATGTCGACGGCGTTGAAGTTCTGCCGGGCCTCGCCGCAGCCCGCAAGGCCCAGGCCCAGGGCAGCGGCCACGCCCACCCAGCCGGCGCCCGTGGCCATCAGTCGAAGAGCGTTGCGCTTGTTCATGAAGACTTGGTCAGTGAAGGTAGTGATCGACGAGCAGCGCCAGGAACAGCACGCTCAGGTGGATCAGCGAGAAGCGGAAGGTCTTGCGCGCCAGCGCGTCGGAATAGTTGCGCCACAACGCGAACGCATAACCGGTGAAGCCGGCGCTCACCGCGACGGCCACCGCCAGGTAGAGCCAGCCGCTCATGCCGTAGATGAAGGGCATCATGCAGGCCGCGAACAGAATGAAGGTGTACAGCAGCACCTGGAGCCGCGTGAACTCGTTGCCATGCGTGACCGGCAGCATCGGCAGGCCGGCCTTGCGGTAGTCCTCCACGCGGTAGAGCGCCAGCGCCCAGAAGTGTGGCGGCGTCCACAGGAAGATGATGAGGAAAAGAATCCAGGCCCCGGGGTCCAGGGAGCCCGTCATCGCGGCCCAGCCCAGCACCGGCGGCATGGCGCCCGACGCGCCGCCGATCACGATGTTCTGTGGCGTCAGCGGCTTGAGGATCACGGTGTAGATCACCGCGTAGCCGACGAAGGTGGCGAAGGTGAGCCACATGGTGAGCGGATTGACCGTGAACCACAGCAGCGCCGAACCCGCCGCGCACAGCAGCGCCGAGAAAACCAGCGCCTGCCTATCGCTGAGTTCGCCGCGCGCCGTGGGACGCCACGCGGTGCGCTTCATCTTGGCGTCGATGCCCTTCTCGACGAGGCAATTGAACGCGGCAGCGGCACCGGCCACCAGCCAGATGCCAATGCAGGCCAGCACCGCGCGCTGTACGTCGGCCCACGAAGGCAGACCGGGGACGGCCAGTACCATGCCGATCAGCGCGCAGAACACGATCAGCTGCACCACGCGCGGCTTGGTCAGCGCGTAGAACTGGCGCAGCACGTTCGCGGTGCTGGTTTGCTGAACGGGGATCGGGGTGCTCACGCGGCGGCCTTCCTCTGGCTATTGTTGTTGGCGGACGCATTGTCACCGGCACGCACGATCAGCGCCGCGGGATCGCGCCGGCTCTCGCACAGCGCCCAGGTGAGCACCACGGCGAGCGCAGCGGCGCCGCCGGTGTGCAGCACCGCCGCAGCCAGCGGCCAGCCCAGCAGCACGTTGCCAAGACCCGTGGCGAGCTGAAGCAGCGCCAGCCCCGCGAGCCAGCGCGCCTGCGGACGCAACGCCGCGATGCGGCGCAGGTGCCATGCGAGCACGCCGAGCGCGACGAACACCGCATAGGCCATCAACCGATGCGCATAGTGGATGGCGGTGAGCGCGGAAAAATCGAGCGGTTGGCCCTCGCCGGTCACACCAAGGTGGCGCCAGATCTCGAAGCCCTGCGCGAAGTTCATGGCCGGCCACCAGCTGTCCTGGCAGATGGGGAACTGCGTGCAGGCCAGCACCGCATAGTTGGTGCTGACCCAGCCGCCGAGCGCGATCTGCAGCCCCAGCAGCACGGTGGTCGCAATGAGCCCGTTGCGCAGTGCAGGCGCTACGGCGATGGGCAGCCGCTGCGCAGCCGTCTGCCGGTAGTGCACGGCCTGGATGCAGAGCAGCGCCAACAACACCACGGCACCGAGCAGATGCAGCGTGACGATGGCGGGGAAGAGCTTCCAAGTCACCGTGAGTGCACCGAAGGCGCCCTGCAGGCAGACCCAGACCAGGGTAAATGCCGGCCACCACGCGCTGAGCGTGGCGTGGTGCTCGCCGTCTTTCGACGGCGGCGGCGCGCGGCGCTGGCGGCGGCGCGCGATCCAGGTGGCACCCGCGAGCGTGAGGATCAGCACGCCGACACCCGTTGCCAGATAGCGGTGGACCATCTCCACCCACGCCTTGCTGTGCGTGACGGGGCCGGTCGGCTGCGCGGCCTGCGCCATCGCGATTTCATGGCGCGCGCCAGCCGGGCTGGCGTTGCCGTAGCAGCCGGGCCAATCGGGGCAGCCCAGGCCGGAGTCGGTGAGCCGCGTGAAGGCGCCGAACAGCGTGAGATCGAAGGTAAGGAACAGCGTGAGCACGGTCAGCGCATGCAGCCGCCGCGCCGGGCCTGCACCCGCGTTGCGCCGCCAGACCCACACCAGCGGGCCAAGCGCGATCAGGACGCCCGCGGCCATGAGCCAGGCGATGGGCGTCAGATCGTAGAGCGAGGTGGTCGTGTCCATGGGCAAGTCGGAGGCGGTCAGCGGCCCGGTTCGTCCCACGACGCCGAGGCGCGCAGCAGGCGGTCGAGGTCGCGCTTGGCGCGGCTGGCACCGGCCGCGTCCATGCGGGCGGGGAAACGCATCATCCAGTTGCCCATCGGATCGACCACGTAGAGGTGTTCGGCCAGCGAGTGGCCCGGCATGGGAGCAAGCCACTTGGCCAGCTGGTCGGCCGGCACGCGCAGCACCGTCGCGCCATGCAGGCCGTTGTTCAGGCGCTCGGGCACGGGCGCGGCGTCGCTCACGAGCCAGACACGGTCCATGCGGTCTTTCTCCCGGCCCAGGCTCTCGCGCAGCTGGCGCTGCAGGTAGAGCTGCTGCTCGCAAAGCGCATCGCAGGCTGCATCGGCCACGGCCACCAGCAGCCACTGACCCTTGAGCGTGGCGATGTCCACCGGCGCACCATTGCGGTCGGTGGCCGTCAGCTTCGGCAGCTCGCGCTGCGGCTCGACCAGTTCGCCGTAGACGCTGCGGCCTTCGGGCCGGATCACGTAGTAGGTGAAGTACGAGGCAATGACGGGCGCCGCGCACATCAGCATCACGGCGATCATCTTCCAGCGCCCCATGACCGTGCGCCGGCCTTCCGCGCCGTCGAGCGCCTGGTTGGGCGACGGCATCGAATGCACCGTCAGGCCCAGCGGCTCGTCAGAAGCGGCCATCGCGCGCGCGGCGCCTCGAGCGGCGGAGGGGTGTGATGAATTGGAACCAGACATAGAGGATGACGACGAGGGCCGACAGGCCGAACCACTGGAATGCGTAACCGTAGTGCCTCTCCAGGCCCAGCGCCGGGGCCGGCCAGTCGCGCTGCAGGCCCTCGGAAGCCGGTCCGCTCTGCTGCAGCGACACGTCGGTGCGCAGCGGCAGCTTGGTTTCGGCGCGGAAGGCTTCCAGGTCGAGATTTTGCCGGATGGGCGAATACCCCTCGGCGGCCGATGCCGGAGCGGCCGGTGCGGAGGCCGCCGGAGCAGGCGCCGAAGCAGCCGCGGCCGGTGCGGATGCGGGGGTGCCCAATTCCAGCAGATGGCTCGGCGGCGGCTCGACCAGGCCCGTGACCTCGACGATGCCGGCGGGCGTCTCGACCGCGCCCAGCCGCGTGCGGTCGACGAAATTTCGCTGGATCCAGCCGCGTTGCACCATCACCGTCTGTTCGGTGCCTTCCAGGGCGAAGGGCGTCAGCACGTAGAAGCCTGGCGTGCCGTGCATCTGGCGGTTGTCGAGAAATACGGTCTGCGGCGTCAGCCACAGGCCGCGCAGGCGCACCGGGCGATGCATCGCGTCGGAGGGCTTCTCCATCGCCAGGAACTCGGCCTGGGTCAGCGCCGGCTTCAGCTTCTGGGCCTCGATGTCGGCCTGCAGCGCTTCTTTCTGCGCGGCGCGCGACAACTGCCAGCGGCCCAGTGAAACGGTGGCTGCCACCGTCAGCACGGCAGCGATGGTGATGAGCCAGAAACGGCCCGGCCGGCGCCGGTCTTCGGAATACAGGGGTTCAGGAGTCACTGGAGGGAACGGGGCGTGCGGCCGATAATGTGGGTCATGAAATATTTCGTCGCCCTGGTGTTCCTGGGCATCTTCGCGAGCCTCGCGTTTGCCCTGTTCTTCATGCTGAAGGACGGGCGCAATGGGCGCGCCAAGAGCGGCGGCATGGCGCGCGCGCTCACCGTTCGGATCGGCCTTTCGGTATTTTTGTTCCTCTGCCTGCTGCTGGCCTGGAAACTCGGCTACATCCAGCCCACCGGGCTCCCAGTCGGCAAGTAGATGGTGCTCGTTCCACGAGAACCATGAAAAAGGCGCCTTGCGGCGCCTTTTTTCTGGAATGCCGGGACGAGGTTCTTCGCTCAAAGCCAATAGACCAGCATGTAGAGGCCGAGCCAGACCACGTCCACGAAGTGCCAGTACCAGGCCGCGCCCTCGAAGCCGAAGTGACGTTCCGGCGTGAAGTGGCCCTTGCGCAGGCGCAGCGTGATGAACAGCAGCATCAGCATGCCGATGAACACGTGCAGGCCGTGGAAGCCGGTCAGCATGAAGAAGGTCGAACCGTAGGTGCCCGAGCTGAGCTTGAGGTTCAGCTCGGTGTACAGGTGGTGGTACTCGTAGCCCTGCACACTCAGGAAGATCAGGCCGAGCAGCACGGTCAGCCACATGAAGCGGATCGTCTGTGCGCGGTGGCCGGCACGCAATGCGTGGTGGGCAATGGTGAGCGTCACGCCCGAACTCAGCAGCAGCGCGGTGTTGATCGTCGGCAGCCAGAACGGGCCAACGGTCTGGAAGGGCTCGACGATGCCGGCCGGCGAGCCGGTGGCGCCGGCGGCGGCACTGGGCCACACGGCCTTGAAGTCGGGCCAGAGGATCGCGTTGTCCAGGCCGCCGAGCGACGGCAGCGCGTGGGTGCGGGCCCACCAAAGCGCCGTGAAGAACGCGCCGAAGAACATCACTTCCGAGAAGATGAACCAGCTCATGCTCCAGCGGAACGAGAGGTCGACCTTGTGGCCGTACTGGCCGCTCTCGCTTTCGCCGATGGCGGCGCGGAACCACACGAACAGCGTGCCGAGCCAGACCACCATGCCGGCCAGCAGGGACCATGCGCCCCACTCGTGGCCGTTGATCCATTGCGCGGCGCCCAGGATCACGAAGAACAGGCCGATCGCGGCCGAAACCGGATACGCCGATGGTCCGGGCACGAAGTAGTAGGGCGTGGTGCCGTGGGTGGTTGAACTCATATCAGCTCCTGGCTTTCTTTCTTCTCTCGATTCAATGGATTCTGCTTGTCGCGGGTTTCACCGTCAGGCTGCTGCGACCACGTGGCGCACCAGCAGCACCAGCCCGACCACGAAGACGATCACGGCAACGAACGCCACCGCGATGATGTGCAGCGGATTCAGCTTGCCCAGGTCTTCCTGGTAGGCGCTGTTCTTGCGAACGCCGAAGAACGACCAGCCCACCGCCTTCACCGTGTCCCACAGCGAAGCCTTCGGCCGGTTTGACGAGGGATCGGTCACGAGCGCGGCTCATCGGAAGTCCTGGAAACGGCGGCCACCGGTGCCGCAGGCGTCTTGCCGCCCACCTCGAAGAAGGTATACGACAGCGTGATGGTCTTCACGTCCTTGGAAATCTTGGGATCGATCACGAACGCGACCGGCCACTGCTTCTTCTCGCCCGGATCGAGCGTGTACTGGTTGAAGCAGAAGCACTCGAGCTTGTTGAAGTAGGGTGCAGCCTGCTGCGGCGCGTAGCTCGGGATGGCCTGTGCGGCCATGCGGCGGTTCTGCACGTTCTGGAATTCGTACATCACCGTGTTGAGCTGGCCGGGGTGCACCTGGATAGTCCGCTCCGCGGGCTTGAAGTCCCAGAGGCCGCCGCGCACGTTGGAGTCGAACTCGACCGTGATGGTGCGGGTCATGTCGACCTGCGTGTTGTCGGGCACGCGCACGTTCTTGCCGCCGCTGGCACCGCCCGGCACCTCGAGCTCGGAGAGCGCGAGGATGTTGATGCCGGTCATTTCGCAGATCGCGCGGTACATCGGCACCAGCGCATAGCCGAAGGCGAACATGCCGCAAGCCACGACGGCCAGCTTGCCGACCATGCGCACGTTGGCGCGGCGAATGCGTTGGCCGAGGCTCATGGTGCGTGCTGCTCCCGTTCGGTTGGCGGTCAGCGGCCGCTGAAGAAGACCATGCGGACGATGAAGCCGATGAAGAAGATCACCGCGATGGAGGCCAGCGTGAGCCCCATGCGTCGGTTGTTCTTTCTTTGTTCAGGCGTCGTCATCGTCGTGCGGCCTGTCAGCCGATCACCTTGGTGGCGGTCGCGTCGAGCTTGGGCGGGGTCTCGAAGGTGTGGAACGGCGCCGGCGACGGCACTTCCCACTCGAGGCCTTCAGCGGCTTCCCATGGCTTCTGCGAAGCCTTCTCACCCTTGCCGCGCATGGTGGGCAGCACGATGAAAAGGAAGAAATACAGCTGAGCGAAACCGAAGAAGAAGGCACCGACCGACGCCAGGGCGTTGAAGTCTGCGAACTGCATCGGGTAGTCGGCGTAGCGTCGCGGCATGCCGGCAAGGCCCAGGAAGTGCATCGGGAAGAAGGTCACATTGAACGAGATCAGCGACCACCAGAAGTGCACCTTGCCGCGCGTTTCGTTGTACATCACGCCGGTCCACTTGGGCACCCAGTAGTAGAAGCCCGAGAACATGGCGAACAGCGAGCCGGCCACCAGCACGTAGTGGAAGTGGGCCACCACGTAGTAGGTGTCCTGCAGCTGCGTGTCGATCGGTGCGACCGCGAGGATCAGGCCGGTGAAGCCGCCCATCGTGAACACGAAGATGAAGCCGACGGCGAACAGCATGGGCGTCTCGAAGGTCATCGAGCCCTGCCACATCGTCGCGATCCAGTTGAAGATCTTCACGGCCGTGGGCACCGCGATCAGCATGGTCGCGTACATGAAGAACAGCTGTCCGGTGAGCGGCATGCCGGTCGTGAACATGTGGTGCGCCCACACGATGAACGACAGGATGGCGATCGACGAGGTGGCGTACACCATCGAGGCGTAGCCGAACAGGCGCTTGCGGGCGAAGGCCGGCACCACCTGGCTGATGATGCCGAAGGCCGGCAAGATCATGATGTACACCTCGGGGTGGCCGAAGAACCAGAAGATGTGCTGGTACATCACCGGGTCGCCGCCGCCGGCGGGGTTGAAGAAGCTGGTGCCGAAGTGGCGGTCGGTCAGCGTCATCGTGATGGCGCCTGCGAGCACGGGCATCACCGCGATCAGCAGGTAGGCGGTGATGAGCCAGGTCCAGCAGAACATCGGCATCTTCATCAGCGTCATGCCGGGGGCGCGCATGTTGAGGATGGTCACGATGATGTTGATCGAGCCCATGATCGACGAGGCGCCCATGATGTGCATCGCGAAGATGCCGGCGTCCATCGAGGGGCCCATCTGCAGCGTGAGCGGTGCGTAGAGCGTCCAGCCGGCAGCGGGTGCGCCGCCGGGCATGAAGAACGAACCGACCAGCATCAGCGCCGCGGGAATCAGCAGCCAGAAGCTGAAGTTGTTCATGCGCGCGAACGCCATGTCGGAGGCGCCCACCTGCAGCGGGATCATCCAGTTCGCGAAGCCCACGAAGGCCGGCATGATGGCGCCGAACACCATGATCAGGCCGTGCATGGTGGTGAACTGGTTGAACAGCTCGGGGTTCACCAATTGCAGGCCGGGCTGGAACAGCTCGGCGCGGATCAGCAGCGCGAGCACGCCCCCCACCATCAGCATGGTGAAGCTGAACAGCAGGTAGAGCGTGCCGATGTCCTTGTGGTTGGTCGCGAAGACCCAGCGGCGCCAGCCGGTGGGCGCGTGGTGGTCGTGATGCTCGTCGTGTGCGTGGTCGCCGTGGGCGGCGTGACCGTGGGGGTCGAGGACTGCACTCATTTCGTTGTTCCTTGCAATTTCTTCGTCGCGGGACGCTGTCGCATCACTTGCCGCGCAGGGCCAGCACTTCGGCCGGCTGCACCAGCTGGCCGGTCTTGTTCGACCAGCTGTTCTTGGTGTACGTGGCCACGGCCGCGAGGTCGGTATCGCTCAGCTGCTTCCAGGACGGCATCGCGCCGTTGTTCTGGCCGTTGAGCAGCACATGCAGTTGCACCGAGTGGTCGGCATCGAGCACCTTCGGGTCGCCGTCGAGCGCCTTGATCGGGCCCGCGCCCTTGCCGTTGGCCTGGTGGCAGGCGGCGCAGTTGGCGGCATAGACCTTTTCGCCACGAACGAGCATGTCGGGCAGCGTCCAGACCTTGGTCGGGTCGTCGAGCTTGGCGGCGGCTTCCTTGCGCTTGGCGGCCACCCAGGTCGTGTAGTCGGCCGACGAGACCACCTTCACGTGGATCGGCATGTAGGCGTGTTCCTTGCCGCACAGTTCCTGGCACTGGCCGTAGTAGTCGCCCACGGTCTCGGCACGGAACCAGGTGTCGCGCACGAAGCCGGGAATCGCGTCCTGCTTCAAGCCCAGCTGCGGCACGGCGAAGGCGTGGATCACGTCGTTCGCGGTGGTGATGATGCGGACCTTCTTGTTGACCGGCACCACCAGCGGGTTGTCGACCTTCAGCAGGTAGTCGTCGGGCATCGCGCCCTTGGCGCCGGCGTCGGACATCGCGCGCTGCGAGCTGTCGAGCGTGGAGATGAAGGCCAGGCCCTCGCCTTCGCCGTTCAGGTAGTCGTAGCCCCACTTCCATTGATAGCCGGTGGTCTTGATCGTGAGGTCGGCGTTGGTGGTGTCCTTCTGGGCCACCAGCACCTTGGTGGCGGGCAGCGCCATGACGATCACGATGAGGAAGGGCACGATGGTCCAGATGACCTCGACCACCACCGATTCATGGAAGTTGGCCGCCTTGTGGCCGACCGACTTGCGGTGCTTCCAGATCGAATAGAACATGACCGCGAACACGGCGACGAAGATGACCGTGCACAGGATCATCATGATCGTGTGGAGCAGATGCTGCTCCTGCGCGATCTTGGTCACGCCGACCGGAAGATTCAACTGGCGAACCGAAGGGCCGCCGGGCAGATCGTTGACTGCGTGCGCCGCGCTGCTGAAAGCCGCGCCGGCCGCCAGCAACAGATTCGCCGGCCTGTACTTATTGCGCCAAATGCTCTTCATCGTGTTCACGTTTCTTCAATTTATCGACAACCCAACCGTGCAGCACTGCGCGAGCCCCCTCAGGCGCCACGCAACGCCATGCGAATCTCGCGGGCCAAAGCCGCACGCAACTCCGGGCGTACATAGCGCCCCACCCTGACCGATCGACCCTGCCCCGAGACCTCGATCAGCGAGCGATCGCCGGTCTGCGGTTCGATCCGCACCTGGTGCGGAAGAAATTCCGTGCGTTCGTAGTGCCCGCCGTTCTCGAGCTCCACGACGAGCCGCCCCTCTTGCAGCGCGATCTTCTCGCCGTCGGTCGCATGCCGTGCGTAGACCATGAACGCAAACCCGACAGCGGCCAGCTCGAGCCAGGCAAAAGGCAGAACCAGCGGCGCACCGTGCAGCCAGAACAGGGTGCCGGTGCCGAGCGATACCACGCACAGCGAGGCGTAGAGCCAGCCCAGCTGGCTCGGCGTCACCGAGCAGTTCCGCCTCAGGAACCAGTGGATGCTCTGGCCTGAAACGGTGGCAAATCGAAACACGGAATTCGACACGGGCGAGTTCAGCAAATCGGTGCGTCGATGGTCGCCCAATCCCTCGTACACCTTCGTACAAACAGGATCCGACACCCGTCGATCGCGGGACAATACCCGCGGGTTCCACGCAACGGCGGATTGTAGCGGGTAGATATCTGCGCCCGCGTTGCGTAGAGGACGCCTACGGGTCACTACTAACTAGGCAAAAAGGCCCGTATCAGGCACTCGGGCGGCCGCGCTGGAGCATCGAGCGCATCTCGCGCAGCGACACCGCGCTTTCGGCCGACAGCGACACGCGCGGCACCGGCTTGAACGCGTGGCCGTAGATGACCTCGAAGGTCAGCGCGATGCGCCCGCCGCCCTCTTCGGCCGGGGCGAGTTCGGGCAACGCCTTCTTCAGCGACCGGTGCCAGGCCTTGCCGCGCAGCGCCGGGAAGCGCGCCGGGTGCAGGTTGCGGCCCAGCGTGCGCAGCTCGGCCAGCGCCGCCTCGGGCGTGGCCCAGGTCAGCACGATGCGCTCCATGTCCATCACCGGTTCGGCGAAGCCGGCGTGCACCAGCATGTCGCCCCAGTCGTGCATGTCGGTGAACTCGTGGCCCGCGGCCGGCCAGCCGAGCCGGGCATGCAGCGCGCGCAGCTCGCGCACGGTATCGGGCCCGAGGCAAGAGAACATCAGGAAGCCGTCGGTCGCCACCAGCTTGTGCCAGTGCGCAATCAGCGCCTCCGGGTCGGCCGCCATGTGCAGCGACATGTTGGCCCATAGCAGGTCGACGCCGTCTTCGGGCGGCGCGTCGAAGCGCGCCTTGCCGGCCTGCCAGCGGCGCGCGCTCCACCATGGGGCGGCCAGCGCCTGACCGGTGGCGGCCGCGAGCGCGGGCTCCGGCTCGATCACGAAGGAAGCCGCGTCCTTGTAGCGGCGGGCGACGAGTTCATGCGCCTCGAGGCCGCTGCGCAACGGTGCCCAGTCGGCCCATGTGCGGGGCTGGGCCTTGATCCATTGCAGCCGGTCTTCCATCCGGCGGCCGATTTCCTCGTGCAGCCAGGGGGAGCCGTCGGCAGGCGCGAGTTGGCGCCAGCGGGCGGCCGCCGTGGCATCGATGGTCGGCGGTCGTCGTGAGGGGTCGGTGGCCATGGGGCCGTGAGTATATTGAGGCCATGTCCAGCCATCGGGCCTTGTGGCCTTTCATGCCTTTCACCTCGCTGCTCGCACGGCTGCCCAGCCAGTGCGCGGTCTGCCGCGCCTGGCCGTCTCGCCCGGTGTGCGATGCCTGCGTGGCCCGCTTCGCACCGCCGACGGCGCGCTGCTGCAGTTGCGCCCTGCCCGTGCCCGAGGGCGTGAGCCGCTGCGGCCACTGCGTGACGCACCCGCCGCCGCTGGACGCCTGCCTCGCGGCCTGCACCTACGCATGGCCGTGGCCGGACGCCATCACGGCATTCAAGTTCCGGGGCGAGGCCGGCTGGGCCGGCCCGTTCGCCACGCTGCTGCGCAGCACGCCCTGGGTGGAGCCGGCGCTGGAGGCTTGCGACAGCGTGCTGCCGATGCCGCTGGCGCCCGGCCGGTTGCGCGAACGCGGCTTCAATCAGGCGCACGAGTTGGCGCGGCGGCTGTCGCCTGCCAAGACCGACGCCACCCTGCTTCTGCGCACCCGCGAGACGCCCGCACAGAGCGGCCTTTCGCGCGCCGACCGGCTGCACAACCTGCGCGGCGCCTTCGCCGTGGAACCGCTGCGCGCCGAGAAGCTGCGCGGCCAGCGCCTCGTGCTGGTGGACGACGTGATGACCAGCGGCGCCTCGCTGTTCGCGGCCGCCGAAGTGCTGCGGCTGGCGGGCGCGGCCCATATTACGGCAGTCGTGCTGGCCCGGACCGATCCGCCGCGCTGAATCTCCGAGGCGGCCCGCCGACAATCGGCGCATGTTCCATATCGTCCTGGTCCACCCCGAAATCCCGCCGAACACCGGCAACGTGATCCGGCTCGCCGCCAACACCGGCTGCACGCTGCACCTGGTCGAGCCGCTCGGCTTTTCGATGGACGACCGCCTGCTGCGCCGCGCAGGGCTCGACTACCACGAGTACGCCGAAGTGAAGCGCCACGCCGACTGGCAGGCGCTGCTCGCCACGGAGCAACCGGCCGCCGACCGCATGTTCGCCCTCACCACGCGCGGCACGCGGCCCGTGCACGACGTGCGCTTCCAGCCCGGGGACTGGCTAGTGTTCGGCTCGGAGACCAGCGGCCTGCCGCCCGTCGTGCGCGACGGCTTCGCCGAGCCGCAGCGCCTGCGGCTGCCGATGCGCGAGGGCCAGCGCAGCCTGAATCTCTCGAATGCAGTGGCGGTGACGGTGTTCGAGGCCTGGCGGCAGAACGGCTTCGGCTGAAACGAAAAAAGCCCGACGCCTCAGCGGTAGCGGCGCACCACCGACTCGGCCACGCACGCCGGCTTGGCGGCGCCTTCGAGCTCGATGGTGACTTCCCAGGTCATCTGGAAGCCGTCGTCGGCGATCGGCTCCGAACTCAGCAGCTTCATGCGGGCGCGCAGCCTCTTGCCCACCGGCACCGGCGACATGAAGCGAACCCGGTTCATGCCGTAGTTCACGCCCATGCGCGACTCGACCACGTCGATCGCCGTCTCGAAAAAGCGCGGCAGCAGCGACAGCGTGAGGAAACCATGGGCGATCGGTCCGCCGAAAGGGCCGGCCTTGGCCCGCTCGACATCGATATGGATCCACTGGTGGTCGCCCGTCGCCTCGGCGAACTGGTTGACCTGCTCCTGCGTGATGGTGATCCAGTCGCTCACGGCGACCTCCTGGCCAACGCAGGCGGCGAGATCCTGAAGGGTCTGGAATGTCTTTTTGGTCATGCGGGCATTCTGGCGTGCGGGGTGTACGCCCGGCTGTCGGGCTCGCGACAACCGGGCTCAGGGAAAACCGGGAGCCTGGACTAGGTGTCGAGCCATTCGCGGATCGGCTGCCACTGCTCCAGGTCGCGCTGCACGCGGCCGGGCGCGATGTCGAACAGCGTGAGTCCGCGCGCCGCGAGCTGCACGTAGTTCTGCGTGTCGCGCAGTTCGCCGATCACCGGCACGCCGAGCCCGGCGATGAACTCGTGGAGCCGGTCGGCCGCCAGCGTGCGGGCGTTCACGCGCATGCCGACGAGGCCGATCTTCGTCTTTTCGGCGCGGCGGTCTTCCAGCAGCCGGTCGAGGAAGTCGCGCGTCGCGTAGATGTCGAAGATGCTCGGCTGCAGCGGCACGATCACCCGGTCGGCCAGCGCCAGCACTTCCTTGAAGCGCCAGCCGTGCAGGCCGGCCGGCGTGTCGAGCACCGCGTGCGTGGTGCCGCGCGGCGGCCGCACCACCGTGCTGTCGCCGATGGCCTCCCAGGTGGCGATGGGCCGGGCCATCGGCGGACGCAGGCCCAGCCAGAGCCGCGAGGATTGCTGGCGATCCACGTCGCCCAGCATCACGGCATGGCCGTGGCTTGCGAAGTAGCCCGCGACGTTGGTCGCGATCGTCGACTTGCCTACGCCACCCTTGGGATTGGCGACCAGAACCACCGGCATAAAAGCTCTCCTCCGGAACAGGGACAGCGGGAATGGTAGCCGCCGGCGCCCTTTCGCCCGGCGAACCGGCCTTGACTGCGCTATGTTCGCGGGATGACGACAACAACATCCACGGGAAATTCCGGCGGCATCTACGTGCTCGCGGCCCACCCGCACTGGCGCGACTCGCGCGTCAACCGCCGCATGCTCGCCGCCGCGCGGGCCGTGCCGGGCATCGACGTCAACGACCTCTACGGCAGCTACCCCGACTTCGCCATCGACGTCGAAGCCGAGCAGGCCCGGCTCGCCAAGGCCGACTTGGTGGTGCTGGTGCACCCGATCCAGTGGTACTCGATGCCAGCGCTGCAAAAACTCTGGGTCGACGACGTGCTCGGCTACGGCTGGGCCTACGGCCCCGGCGGCACGGCGCTGCAGGGCAAGGACCTCTGGCTGGTCGCCACCACCGGCAGCCCCGAAGCCGCGTACCACCCCCAGAACTACCACCGCTATTTCTTCGACGCCTTCCTGCCGCCCTACGAGCAGACCGCCGCGCTGTGCGGCATGCGCTTCCTGCCGCCGCTGGTCTTCTACGGTGCGCGCAGCGCCAGCGAGGCGGACGTGGCTTCGCACGTCGAAACCTTTGCCCAGCGCCTCGGCAGCTACCCCGACTGGCCCGAGATCGAGGAGATCGACGCCTGCGTGGCCTGCCCCGTGCCCGAGAGCGACCGGCCAGCCGACACCGACGACATCGGCCAGGTGGTCTCCAGCGCCCTCCAGGCTGCCATGGCCCACGGCCTCGCGGCCACGGCCGCAGACAACGGCAAGGCGGCCTGAATGGAACACGCACCCGCCTGGCTGACCAGCAGCCTGATCTACCTGGGCGCCGCCGTGCTCGTGGTGCCGCTGTCGAAGGCCCTGGGCCTCGGCTCGATCATCGGCTACCTCGTGGCCGGCATCGCCATCGGCCCCTGGGGACTGGGCCTCGTGTCCAGCGTCGAGGACGTGCTGCACTTCGCCGAGTTCGGCGTGGTGCTGATGCTGTTCCTCGTGGGCCTCGAACTCGAACCCAGGCGCCTGTGGAGCCTGCGCCGCCCCATCTTCGGCTGGGGCACCGCGCAGGTGCTGAGCTGCGCCACGGTGCTGTTCGCCGCGGGCTGGGCCGTGGGCGCCGAATGGCGCGTGGCGCTGGTGGCAGCGCTGGGCCTCGCCTTGTCGTCCACCGCCATTGCGCTGCAGGTGTTCGGTGAGCGCAACCTGCTGAGGACGCCCAGCGGCCAGGCCGGCTTCTCGATCCTGCTGTTCCAGGACGTGGCCGCGATTCCGATCCTCGCGCTGCTGCCGCTGCTCGCGGGCGCCACCGCGGCCGAGCAGTCCATCACCGGCCTCGAACGCGCGCTGGAGGCCGCGAAGATCATCGGCGTGATCGGCGGCATCATCCTTGGCGGCCGGCTGCTGCTGCGTCCCATCCTGCGCTGGATCGCGCGCAGCGACACGCCCGAGATCTTCACCGCCGCCGCGCTGCTGCTGGTGGTGGCCATCGCCGCGCTGATGCAGGCGGTCGGCCTGTCGATGGCGCTCGGCGCGTTCCTCGCCGGCGTGCTGCTGGCCGAGAGCGAATACCGGCGCGAGCTCGAGACCGACATCGAGCCCTTCAAGGGCCTGCTGCTGGGCCTGTTCTTCATCGCCGTGGGCATGTCGATCAACTTCGGCGTGCTGATCGCGAGCCCCTGGGTCATGGCGATGCTGGTGGTCGGTTTCATGGCCGTCAAGCTGGTGGTGATCTACGCGCTCGCCAAGGCCATGGGCATTGCCTACCAGGAGCGCCCGGTGTTCACGCTGCTGCTGGCGCAGGGCGGCGAGTTCGCGTTCGTGGTGTTCCAGGCCGCGGGGCCCGACGTGCTGCCGCCCGAGATCACCTCGCTGCTGATCGGCGCGGTCGCGCTGTCGATGCTGCTGTCGCCGCTGCTGCTGGTGCTGCTCGACAAATTCGTGCTGCCGCGCTACAGCCGCAACGGCGGCACCCAGCTGGAAGAGATTTCGGAGCAGCAGGACGCCAAGGTGCTGATCTGCGGCTTCGGCCGATACGGCCAGATCGTCGGCCGCATGCTGATGTCGCAAGGCCTGCGCGTGACCGTACTCGACCACGACGCCGACACCGTCGAAGGCTTGCGCCAGTTCGGCTTTCGCGTGTTCTACGGCGATGCCACGCGGCTCGACCTGCTGCGCACCGCAGGCGCGGGCACGGCCAAGGCCATCGTGGTGGCGGTGGACGACATCGAGCAGTCGCTCGAAATCGTCGATCTCGTGCGGGAGAACTTCCCACAGGCGCGCATCATCGCGCGGGCCCGCAACGTGACGCACCTGTTCCAGCTGCGCGACCGTGGCGTGATGGACGTGGAGCGCGAGGTGTTCGAGTCATCGCTGCGCAGCGCCCGCACCACGCTCGAAGCACTGGGCTGGCCGGCGCATGAAGCGCGCGAGTCGGCCATGCGCTTTCGCCGCCGGAATATCAAGCTCAGCGACGAGATCTATCCGCACTACAAGGACCGCGCCAAGCTGATCGCGGCCAACAAGGCGGGCCGCCAGCAGTTCGAGGAACAGATGGCGCGCGAGCGCGAGGAGCGACAGCGGCGCTCGGGGCGCGACTGGGATCGGATCGACGAAAACGAGGCAACGAAGGAAGAGGCGGACGCGTAGCGCCCTTCCGCTCGCGCCTCCAGGGGCCCCGACATCACGTCGGGCGTGGACCTGCCGCCCCAGCCACGAAGAGCGGGACGCCATATCGATTTCCATCAGGGTTTCCCCTCAGCAAGCCCCGATCCTTCATTCAGTACACTGATTGTCATATTCAGTGTGCTGAATGTCATGTCGCACTCAAAAAAAAACTTCGTGCGACTGCGCTTGTATTTCCCTTCAGGAGACAACGATGAAACACGCCTTGCGCCGTGACCTGGACGAAGGTCCCATGAGCAGATTCCAATGGAGTGCGATCGCCATCTGCGTCACGCTCATCATGCTCGACGGCTTCGACGTGCTGGTGATGGCATTCACCGCCGCCAGCGTCTCGGCCGAATGGAAGCTCAGCGGCGCCCAGCTCGGCGTGCTGTTCAGTGCCGGGCTGTTTGGCATGGCCGCGGGTTCGCTGTTTCTCGCGCCCCTCGCCGACCGATTCGGGCGCCAGGCCATCATCCTCCTGTGCCTCGTCGTGATCGCGCTCGGCATGGGGCTTTCGGCGCTGGCCCAAGGCAGCACCCAACTGGCGGCCCTGCGCGCACTCACGGGGCTCGGCATCGGCGGAATGCTGGCCAGCGTCGGCGTCATCACGGCCGAATTCGCCTCGAACAAGTGGCGCAGCACGGCTGTCGCCCTGCAGGCGACGGGCTATCCCATCGGTGCGACGATCGGTGGCAGCATCGCCGCGGTGCTGCTCGAGGCCTACGGGTGGCGCTCGGTCTTCGTCTTCGGCGGCGTGGCCACTGTTGCCATGATTCCGCTGGTGCTCTGGCGGCTGCCGGAATCCGTCGACTTCCTCACTTCGAGGCGCCCGGCTGGCGCGCTGCAAAAGCTCAACGCCCTGCTGCGAAAAATGCAGCGCACCGAACTGGCCGAACTCCCGCCGCTCCCGGCCGTTGGCGAACGCCCTTCCAACACGATCCCGGGCCTGTTCAACGGCGGACTGGCCCGCTCGACGCTGCTGCTCTGGGCCGCGTTCTTCCTGCTCATGTTCAGCTTCTACTTCGCGCTCAGCTGGACGCCGAAGCTGCTGGTTTCGGCGGGGCTCTCGGCCCGCCAGGGGATCACGGGCGGCGTGCTGCTGAACATCGGGGGCATCGTTGGCGGCAGCCTGTTCGGGCTGCTGGCCGCCCGGCTGGACCTCGGCCGGCTGACGGCTGCCAGCCTGACGATGACAGCCGTCGCCATGGCTGCCTTCGGCGCCTCGACCGGTCACCTCGGTGCGTCGTTCGCGATTGCCTTCCTGATCGGCGCATTCATCTTCGGCTCGATGGCCGGCCTTTATGCGTTCGCGCCGGTCATCTATCCGGCGGCGGTGCGCACGACCGGCATGGGCTGGGCCATCGGTATCGGGCGCATCGGTGCCATCCTCGCTCCGCTGATTGCCGGCATGCTGCTCGACAGCGGCTGGCAGGCACCGAAGCTGTACTACGCCTATGCGCTGCCGCTGATCGCGGCGATGGCGGCAGTGCTGGCGCTGCGCCAAAGCGCCGCGCGGCAATCCACAGGCGCCGTGATCAGTGCGCACTGAGCCGGTTTCTTTTTCTTTCCCGGAAATCTCAAGGAGACACACATGTTCCCGAAAAATGCCTGGTACGTGGCCTGCACCGCCAACGAAATCGACGACAAGCCGCTGGGCCGGATGATCTGCGGCGAAAAGCTCGTGCTGTACCGTGCGGCTGAGGGCAAGGCTGCGGCGCTGGAGGATTTCTGCCCGCATCGGGGTGCACCGCTCTCGCTCGGCTCGGTCGTCGAAGGCAAGCTCGTGTGCGGCTATCACGGCCTGGAGATGGGCTGCGACGGCAAGACGGTCGCCATGCCCGGCCAGCGCGTGCGTGGATTCCCCGCGATCCGGTCCTTCCCGGTGATCGAGCGCTATGGTTTTGTCTGGGTGTGGCCCGGCGACCCGGCCCTGGCCGACCCGGCCAAGCTGCATCACCTCGAGTGGGCCGAAAGCCCGGATTGGGCCTACGGCGGCGGCCTCTTCCATATCCAGTGCGACTACCGGCTCATGATCGACAACCTGATGGACCTGACGCACGAGACCTACGTGCACGCGACCAGCATCGGCCAGAAGGAAATCGACGAGACGCCGACCAAGACCGTCACCGAAGGCGACACCGTCACCACCGCCCGCCACATGGAAAACATCATGGCGCCCCCTTTCTGGCGCATGGCGCTGCGCGGCAACCACCTGGCCGACGACGTGCCGGTCGACCGCTGGCAAATCTGCCGTTTCACGCCGCCGAGCCACGTGCTGATCGAAGTCGGCGTCGCGCACGCCGGCAAGGGCGGCTATCACGCCGACCCGGCGCACAAGGTGTCGAGCATCGTGGTCGACTTCATCACCCCCGAGACGGAAACCTCGATCTGGTACTTCTGGGGCATGGCGCGCAATTTTCAGCCGCACGACAAGGCGCTCACCGCATCGATCCGCGAGGGTCAGGGCAAGATCTTCAGCGAAGACCTCGAGATGCTCGAATCGCAGCAGCGCAACCTGCTCGCGCACCCGCAACGGCAGTTGCTCAAGCTCAACATCGATTCCGGCGGCGTGCAGTCGCGCCGTGTCATCGAACGCCTGATCGCACAGGAAGACGAAGCTTCCAGCAAGCAGGAGGTCGCAGAATGAACGCCTCCGAACTCAACGTGCGCGTTGCACGCAAGCACGTCGAAGCGCTGGACATCTGCACATTCGAACTGGTGCGGGAGGATGGAGGTGCCCTGCCGGCGTTCTCGGCCGGTTCGCACATCGACGTGCACATGCCGAACGGTGCCACGCGCCAGTACTCGCTGTGCAATGACCCGAGCGAGAGCCATCGTTATCTGATCGGCGTGCTGCGCGACCCGAACTCCCGCGGCGGATCGCAAACGATGCACGACCTCGTCAAGGAGGGCGACGCGCTTCGCATCAGCGCACCGAAGAACCACTTCCCGCTGGCGCACGGCGCTGCGCACAGCGTGCTGATTGCCGGCGGAATCGGTGTGACGCCCATTCTGTGCATGGCAGAGCGGCTGGCGGTCGCCGACGCGGCCTTTGAAATGCACTACTGCACGCGTTCGCAGGAACGCACCGCGTTTGTCGAGCGCATCGCGCGAGCGCCATTCGCTTCCCGGGTGCAATTTCACTTCGATGACGGGGATGAAGCGCAGAAGTTGTCGCTTCCGGCCATTGTCCAGGCTCCGAAGACGGGCGTTCATCTGTACGTGTGCGGGCCCAAGGGCTTCATGGACTGGGTGCTCGACGCTGCACGCGCCGCCGGCTGGCCGGTCGACCAGCTCCACTACGAATTCTTCTCGGCCGAGGTGGTCAAGTCGGACGCCGACGCAGCCTTCGAGGTCAAGCTCGCGAGCTCCGGCCGCATCGTTGCGGTGCCCAAGGACAAGACGGTGGTGCAGGCCCTTGCGGCGGCGGGTATCGAGGTCGCCACTTCGTGCGAGCAGGGCGTGTGCGGCACGTGCCTCACGCGCGTGCTCGAAGGCGAACCCGACCACAAGGACATGTATCTGACGCCCGAGGAACAGGCAGCCAACGATCAGTTCACGCCCTGCTGTTCGCGATCGCGTTCGCCGATCCTCGTGCTCGACCTGTAGGGCGCTTGGAGCGGGAGGGTCTCGGTAAGATCGCGGGCTTCTGCGCCGCCGAAGCCGATCTGTTTTCTCCATCATGTCCCTCAGCAAGTCCAATACCGCCGCGATCGACATCAACGACCAGCCGGGCCACCTCATCCGGCGCGCCCATCAGATCGCAGTGTCGGTATTCCACGAGACGCTGGGGCGCGACGTCACGCCGGTGCAATATGCCGCGATGCGCGTCTTGCAGGACAAGCCGGGCATCGACCAGATCACCCTGGCCCAGCAGGTGGCCCTCGATACCTCCAGCGCTGCCGACATCGCCGCGCGCCTGGAAACGAAGGGATTGATAACCCGCAAGATGCTGGCGCGCGGACAGCGCGAGTTGCGCCTCACGACCGCCGGCGAGGATTTGCTTGCAGAGATGGTGCCCGCGATGGCGCAGATGCAAGACACTCTCCTGGGTTCGCTGAGCGAGAAGGAGCGCGCGGATTTCATGGCGTTGCTCAGGAAATTCGTCACCGTCAACAACGAAAAGAGCCGCGCGCCGATGCGCGCTTAATGCGGGCGACGGGTCCCTCTTCGGGATGGCGGGGTTGTCCACGAGCGCCGCGGCGGCTTCGCAAGCCGACTGTTGTAATCGGACATGGAACGCCGTGCGAACGCGTCGCCTCGGCACAATCACCCCATGCCCAGCGTCCAACCCATCAAGAAAAAGACAGCCCCTGCGGTCGCAGCCACCCCGGCGCCCATGACCGGGTCCGTGGACACCGCCTTCCTTCGCACGCTGGTGGGCTACAACGCGCGCCGCGCCTCGCTGGCCGTGATCGAGGTGTTCATGGAGCGCATGGCGGTGTACGGCCTGAAGGTGGTGGATTTCTCGGTGCTGTCGCTGATGGCGCACAACCCCGGCATCACCTCGCGCCAGCTGTGCGCCACGCTCGATGTGCTGCCGCCCAACCTGGTGGGACTGATCGCCGCGCTGGAGCGGCGTGGGTTGATCGAACGCCGCCCGCACCCGAGCGACGGCCGCGCCCTCGGCCTGCACCTCACGCCGGCAGGGATGGATCTGACCGCGCAGGCCGAGCAGACCGCCGCCGACCTGGAGGTGGACGCCACCGGGCGCCTGACGGCCGCCGAGCGCAAGACGCTGATCCGGCTGCTGCAGAAGGTGTACTCGCGGGGGGAATGAAGTTCCCTGTGGTTCTGCGTCCGCGCGCAGGGCCGAAGACGATGCGGGCGCTATCGGAGGTACTTCACTCGACGCGCGACCTTTCGGCCATGGCCTTGGCCAGGCCACCCCACCGGGCGCGGAACAGCCCTGGGTCCATGGTCTTCACGTCGCGCATCAGGGGCCTGAACCCCATGTGCGCCAGCACATCGCGCTCCAGGTCGATGCCCGGCGCGATCTCGATCAGTTCCAGCCCTTCGGTGGTCAGGTGGAACACCGCGCGTTCGGTGACGAACAGCACGTTCTGCTGGCGCCGCGCGGCATCCAGCCCATTGAAGGTGATCTGCTCCACCTTCTCGATGAACTTGCGGGACTTGCCTTCCTTGACGATGGTGAGCTGCCCGTCGGCCACCTTCACCTGCAGGCCCCCGGCGGTGAAGGTGCCGCAGAACACCAGATTCTTCGTGGAGCACGTGATGTTCACGAAGCCGCCGCAGCCCACGGGGCGGCCGTTGAACTTGCTCACGTTCACGTTGCCGTGGTTGTCCACCTGGGCCAGGCCCAGGAAGCTGGCGTCCAGGCCGCCGCCGTCGTAGAAGTCGAACTGCAGCGACTGCTCGATGATGGCGTCGGCGTTGTAGGCCACACCGAAGTCGCCGCCCTGCGCGGGAATGCCGCCGGTGATGCCGCTCTCGACACTCAGGGTCAGCTGGTCGGCCACGCCCTCCTCCGCTGCCACCGAGGGCACGCCGGCCGGGATGCCGATGCCCAGGTTGGTGATCGCGCCGGGCGCAAGCTCCAGCGCCGAGCGGCGGGCAATCACCTTGCGCTCGTCCAGCGGCATGGGCTCCAGCGAGTTCACGGGCACGCGCACGTCACCGCACAGCGCGGGGCTGAACTGCGTGGTGATGGTCTGCATGTGGTTCTCGGGCTGGCTGACCACCACGTAGTCCACCGACACGCCAGGCACCTTCACCGACTTGGGGTGCAGGCTGCCGGCCTGGACGATGCGCTCCACCTGCGCGATGACGATGCCGCCGCAGGCCTTGGCCGCATGGGCAATGTTGATCTGCTCCAGCAGCATGCCTTCCTTGTCCAGCGTGATATTGCCGTTCTCGTCGGCCAGGGTGCCGCGGATGATGGCCACGTCGATCTTGGGCGAGGGGTAGAACAACCATTCCTCGCCGTTGAATTCGACCAGCCTGACCAGGTCTTCGGTGGACTTGCCGTTGAGCTTTCCGCCCTCGATGCGCGGATCGACGAACGTGCCCAGGCCCACCTTGGTCAGCAGGCCCGGGCTGCGGCTGGCGATGTGCCGTGTGAGGTGCGACAGGCTGCCCTGCGGGAAGTTGTAGGCCTCGACCTCGCCTTCGAACACCATCTTCATCATCTCGGCGCCGGTCTGGCCGAAGTGGCCGGCCACGGTGCGCTTGATCATGCCGGGGTGGGCGAAGTGCACCATGCCCGCGTCCTTGCTGTTGCCGATGGCGCCGCAGGCCCAGGTGGTCACGTTGCGCGGGTGGCCAGTGTCCAGAAAGGTTTGCTCCACGCCCTTGAGCACTTCCTCGGGCAGGCTGGTGACGGCCAGGCCGCCCAGGAAGATGGTGGCGTCGTCGGGGATGAGGGCCCCGGCTTGGGCGGCGGTGATGATTTTCATGGTGTGTGGTTTTGTTGTCGGGAACGGGTTCGGTCGTTCTGGCGTCTTGAGTCCGGCAGCTCTCAGGCTTCGGGGTTTTCGATAAGCAACGCCATGCCCTGCCCGCCGCCCACGCAGGCGCTGGAAATGCCGTAGCGCAGGCCGCGGCGGCGCAGTTCGCGCGCCAGCGTCACCGTGAGGCGCACGCCGGTGGCGGCAAGCGGGTGGCCCAGCGCGATGGCGCCGCCGTTCACGTTGAGCTTGTCGCGGTCGAGGCCCAGCTCGCGCTCCACCGCGATGGTCTGCGCGCCCTGGGCCTCGTTGATTTCGAACAGGCCGATGTCGTCCAGCGCGAGCCCGGTGCGCGCCAGCAGCGCGCGGATGGCGGGGGCCGGGCCGATGCCCATGTACTCGGGCGCCACGCCCACCGCTGCCGCACCGCGCAGGCGCGCCAGGGGCTTGAGGCCGCGCTGCTGCACATACGCATCGCCGGCCACCACCGCGCCCACGGCGCCATCGACCAGGGCCGAGCTGTTGCCGGCCGTCTGCACGCCACCGGGATAGACGGTGCGCAAGCCCGCCAGGGCCTCGATGGGCGAGGGGCGCGGGTGGGTGTCGCGGTCGAGCTGCGCCACCTTGCGCGGCAGCGTGATGCCCCGCGTGGCATAGCCTTCGAGCGCGAATTTTTCGCTCGTCACCGGCACGATCTCGCCGGCCAGGAAGCCATCGGCCTGGGCCTTGAGCGCTCGCTCGAACGAGCGGGCGGCGTAGGCGTCCACGTCTTCGCGGGTGATGCCGTATTTCTTCGCCAGATTCTCGGCGGTCTCGATCATCGTGACCGGGCCCGCGGTGTCGATCAGCGCTTCCATCAGGAAGTCCTTGAACTCCACCGGCGCGCCCAGCTTGAAGCCCGTGCGGTGCGTGTAGGCGGCAATCGGGTTGCGCGTCATGGACTCGGTGCCCACCACCAGCGCCACGTCGGCATAGCCCAGCGCGACCTGGTCGGCCGCCTGGCGCAGCAGCTCAAAGCCCGTGCCGCAGATGCGCTGCACCAGGATGGCCGGCACACTCTGCGGCACGCCCGCGTACAGGCCGATGTGGCGCGGCAGCACGAAGGCGTCGAAGTCGGCCTGCGCCATCGATCCGGTGATGACCGAGTTCACGTCGGCGGCGGACACGCCGCTGCGCTCCAGCACCGCACGGGCGACCTTGATGCCCATGTCGGTGGGCGACACATGGCCCAGGGGACCGCAGTAGTCGACCATCGGCGTGCGCACGCCGTCGATCAGCCAGGCGTTCAGGGGAGCGGAAAAGGAATGTTCAGTGGTCATGGATCAAGCTTTCTGGGTTCTGCTGTCGGTCACGCGCAGCACGGTGGCATAGCCGCTGTCGCCTGCGGCGCAGCCGGTGAACAGGCCCACGCCGCCACCGCGCAGCACCAGCTCTTCGATGAGTTCGATGATGGCGCGCAGTCCCGTGGGCGCCTGCGGGTGGCCCCAGATGATGGAGCTGCCGTAGTTGTTCATGCGCTCCCACGCGAAGCCGGTGTCGCGCGCCAGGGCGATGTCGTTCACGGCGAACGGGTTGTGGGTCTTGACGGCGTCCACGTCCTTCATGGCGAGGCCCGCGTGCTTCAGCGCATTGAAGGTGGCGGGCACCGGCGCCATGGGCATGTAGCCCGCCTCCACGCGCGCCATGCCGAAGCCCAGGATCTCGATCTCGATGCCGGGATCGATGGACGCAGCGCGCGCCCGTTCGCGCGTGGTGACGATGGCGCCCGCGTTGCCGTCGGCCGGATGGGTCTGCCCGCCGAAGGTGACGGTGCCGCCCTCCTTCACGGGCTTGAGCCTGGCCAGGCCTTCGGCCGTGGTCGGGAAGATGCCTTCGTCGGTGCCGAGCGTGCCGGTCTGCTTGCGGAATTTCGAGTCGGAGAGCGGTACGTCGGCCATGTAGCGCTTCTGGAACGCGCGGTCATCGGCCAGCGCCTGCTGGTACTGGGTGTAGCGGTGCAGCTTCAGCGCGTGCTGTTCCTCGGTGCTGATGCCATAGCGCGCGGCCACGTTCTCGCCTGTCTGCAGCATCGCGTTCTTGGCGTAGGGGTCGTGCGCCATGTTGTCGGGCACCCAGTGCTCGGTGATGCCATAGCCGCCGGTGCCACTCGAATCCGGGTAGTACACGACCGGCCCGTTGGACTGACGGTCGGCCATCACCAGCAGCGCGCTACCGGCCGTGCCGCAGGCCACTTCCTGCGCGGCCATCTGCAGTGCGCGCACGCTGGTGGCGCAGGCCTGCTGCACCGTGGGGCCGGCCACGCGATCGATGCCCATGAGCCCCGTGACCCACGGCAGTCCGTAGAAGCTGCCCTTCTGCGGATTGGTGATGCCCAGGATGGCCAGGTCCACCGCCGCGAGGTCGTAGCCGCGCGCCGCCAGCGCCTGCCGGCCCACCTTGGCGGCCAGCGGCAGTGCATTGAGGTTGGCCAGCGAGCCCTGCCACTTGGCAAAGGGAGACGACCAGTAGATACCGTAGGGGATGAAGGCGTTCACGGCGGGTTCCTTGTTCCTTAGGTCTGCATTTAGTTATTTATCATAACCATATGATCCACTGGAAAAGCTAGGGAAAGCACCTAGAAAAGAGCCCGGCCTCGACCTTGTTTTAGTTATCTTCAATAACCATAATTCCGCCAACTCACCCACATCACCATGACCCAGTCCACCGACATCTCCCTGGAAATTCGCGGCGAACGCGAGGAAATCGCGGTCATCCGCCTGACCCGCCCCGCCAAGCGCAACGCCTTGAACGACGGCCTGATCCTCGCGCTGCGCGAGTTGATGGAAAGCCTGCCCGCCACTGTGGCCGCCGCGGTGATCGACGGCCAGGGCGAGCACTTCTGCTCGGGGCTGGACCTCAGCGAACTCAAGGAGCGCGATGCCGGCCAGGGCCTGCACCACTCGCGCATGTGGCATGCAGCGCTCGATCGCGTCCAGTTCGGCCCCGTGCCCGTGGTGGCCGCGCTGCACGGTGCCGTGGTGGGCGGCGGACTGGAGCTGGCCAGCGCGTGCCACATCCGCGTGGCCGACGAATCGACCTTCTACGCGCTGCCCGAAGGCTCGCGCGGCATCTTCGTGGGCGGTGGCGGCGCGGTGCGCATCCCGCGCCTGATCGGCACGGCCCGCATGACCGACATGATGATGACCGGCCGCGTCTACAACGCCGTGGACGGCGAGAAGGTCGGCTTTGCGCAGTACCTCGTGCCCGCTGGCACCGCGTTCGACAAGGCCTTCGAGCTGGCCCAGCGCATCGCCCAGAACGCGCCGCTGACCAACTACGCGCTGATGCACGCGCTGCCCCGCATTGCCGAGCAGCCGTCCGACCAGGGCCTGATGACCGAAGCCATGATGGCCGCCATCGCACAGAGCGCACCCGAGGCCAAGGCCCGCGTGCGCGCCTTTCTCGACGGCAAGGCGGCCAAGGTCAAGAAGGACTGATGCACATCGCGCGCACCGAAAGCCCCTGATGACTGCAAACC